>NZ_JBFNXK010000020.1:0-74767 GCF_046054165.1 Celerinatantimonas marina
AGCTCTGATCGTGAAGCAAGAATTTAGTTCAAAAAAAGTCCCTCACATCATGTGAGGGACTTCTGTATAAAAGACAGGCATCAAAGCAGGTTTTTTATACACAAGGAACAAAAATTACAATTCTTCGGCATGTTCTGACAAGTATGCAGCAACACCATCAGGAGAGTCTTTCATACCTGATTTACCAGATTCCCATTGTGCAGGACAGACTTCACCATGTTCCTGATGGAAAGCCAATGCATCCACCATACGTAGCATTTCATCGATGTTACGACCCAGAGGCAGATCATTCACCACCTGATGACGTACGATCCCATCTTCATCAATTAAGAAAGAACCACGGAATGCAACACCAGCTTCTGGATGTTCTACATCATAGGCTTTACAAATTTCGTGTTTTACATCACCGACCAATGGGAATTTCACCGCACCGATCCCACCATCTTTAATGGCTGTATTACGCCACGCATTATGTGTGAACTGAGAATCGATAGAAACACCAATGACTTCAACACCTTTTGCTTTAAAACTGTCCAGACGATGGTCAAAAGCAATAATTTCTGACGGGCAAACAAACGTAAAATCCATTGGATAAAAGAACACGACTGCTTTTTTACCTTTAGTGGCTTCTTTAAAATTAAAGCTGTCAACGATTTCACCATTACCTAAAACAGCAGGAGCTGTAAAATCCGGAGCAGGACGGCCTACTAATACGCTCATAGTCTTTCCTCAATGCTTATATTTCGTTTTCAATAATCACTGCTTTTCATAAAACAGTGCCCTAGGGGCTGTTGACTTCGGCGAATGTTTCTTGCAACAGAACTCAACAGACTCTGACTTAAATACAAAACCTATATATTGAGATGAGATCCAACAATTTCAATATAATTGCACATTATTTTAACCAAATAATGACATTATTCATCCACAATTTTAGAATGGACTCAATAAAGCGGATTAATAGTCATCAAATTCAGGCCCGGCATAATTATCAAAACGTGAAAAATTCCCCTGGAATGTCAACGGAACCTTACCGATCGGACCATTACGCTGTTTACCAATAATCACTTCTGCAAGCCCTTTGTTCGCAGGATCATCGTGATACACCTCATCACGATAAATAAACATAATAAGATCCGCATCCTGCTCAATAGAGCCCGATTCACGAAGATCAGAGTTCACCGGCCGCTTATCCGCCCGTTGTTCCAGACTTCGGTTTAACTGAGAGAGTGCAACAACCGGAACATTGAGCTCTTTGGCCAAAGCTTTCAGTGACCGAGAGATTTCGGCAATTTCCAACGTCCGATTTTCCGCCATGCCCGGTACTTGCATCAACTGTAAATAGTCGATCATGATCAAACTCAACCCACCATGTTCACGTGCGACCCGCCTCGCCCGAGAGCGAACCTCGGTGGGTGTTAAGCCTGAAGAATCATCGATATACATTTTCCCTTTATCAGCCACCAGCCCCATGGTCGAGGACAACCGGGCCCAATCATCGTCATCCAACCGTCCAGTACGAATTTTAGTCTGATCAATACGCCCCAGCGAGGCTAACATACGCATCATGATCTGTTCTGATGGCATCTCTAAACTAAAGACGAGCACGGGCTTATCTTCCGTCATGGCCGCATATTCGGCCATGTTCATAGCAAAGGTAGTTTTTCCCATTGAAGGACGTGCGGCTACAATCACTAAATCAGAGGGTTGCAATCCAGTCGTCATTTTATCCAGATCCGTAAATCCGGTCGAAACCCCCGTCACGCCCCCTTCACTTGGGTTTTTATAAAGCTCTTCAATTCGATCAAGCGTCTGTGACAACAGCATTTTTACGCCTTGAGGGCCTTCGTCGTTATTTGAACGTGCTTCTGCGATATGAAACACCTTGCTTTCAGCAAAATCGAGCAAATCACTGCTTTTTCGCCCTTGAGGTTCATACCCCGCCTCAGCGATTTCATGAGCTACACTGATCAATTCCCGTGTAACGGCTCGCTCCCGAACAATTTCAGCATAGGCCCGAATATTCGCCGCACTTGGCGTATTCTTAGCGATCTCCCCCAAATAGGCAAAACCACCAATATCCCCCAGTTGTTCCTGACGTTCTAACTCTTCAGAGACCGTCACCAAATCGATTGGATCTCCCTGTTCGGCCAGCTTATGCATCGCTGCAAAAATTAACCGATGTTGACGTGAGTAAAAATCCTGTTCAACCACATGCTCAGCCACATCATCCCAAGCGTTATTATCAAGCATCAAACCGCCCAATACCGCCTGTTCCGCTTCAAATGAATGGGGAGGCACTTTTAACGCAGCCACTTGGGCATCCGTATTTTTAAGGTTATTTTCTCGAACAGCCATGATTTACTCACTCATTGAACATCGGGAGCTATTATCTGAGATAGCCACCACCAACACAACCTTGTACATCATAATTGGGGATTTCGATGACACGCTAAGTGCCCTAATCCATTCTGATCCATGCGTCATCAGAGCGATGCGCCTACCCCAACCGGGTGTTTCTTGACATCAAAAGCACGTCACCAAACTTATATTGAGGCCGACAGACGTTGCAAGGTTTGAATTATATAAACAGGGGCGTCCAGCAGAAATCTATGCGGCGGGATCACCTTATCCATATGCCCGATTCTGGTTAACTATAGCGGAGAATACTCTCAGACAAAGGGAAATAATCATTGCAATATGACATTCTGGTGCCATCGCGCTGCTGTTTCGAGTGAGCATCATCAAAATGCAAGAAACATGTCCACAGTGGCGATCCTTTTAATCATCAAGACTAATGACAACATCTGAACGGGGGTAGCAACTACACGCCAAAACATACCCCTGCGCCAGTTCATCTTCACTCAGCGCATAATCGGCCACACTTTCGACCTCGCCTTGAATCCGTTTTACTCGACAACAGCCACAACTTCCCTGACGACAACTACTCGGGAGATCCACTCCAGCCTCTTCGGCGATCTCGAGCAAACTTTGATCCGTTTGACCTTGCACCTGAAGCGTCATCGGTTCAAATGTGACTAAATACGGAGTCGACCGTTCTGACACTGTAACTGTTTCCGGAACAGGCTGATAAGCGGCGACAGATTGTTTTTCAAGCACGGTTACGGTCTCTCCCACAGCCACAGAACCTGGATGAGAAACGACGAAATACTGACCAAAAATAACCTGGCCATCATCGACCCGCCGATGCAACTTGGCTAAAGATTTCAACGGTTCCCCATTCGGATCCGGACGAGCGCTTTTTGAATCAACCGTAATCACCGGACAACGAGCACAAGACTTCACTGATTCTAAAACTACATCGCCAATTTGTATCTTCTTCCAGCTTTCTTCTGCAAATGGCTGATCAGCCTCAATCACCAGATTGGGTCGAAACTGGATCAGCTGATCCTGACGCCCTGAATATCGATTCAGTGCATCCAGAGACTGCTGGCTCACAATCAATAATGGGGCACTATCGGCAAAACTCACCGGGTACTCAGGTCGACGATTTACCTGCCGTTTGGAATGCTGATCATAAAAACACACATGAAAAACTCCCTCCAGAAAACGGCTGATCCACTGATCCGCTTCCCCACCCAGACCCGCTGCATCGACCTGCGACCGCCAAATTGATACCAGCTCCCGGGACTTTGTCTGTGACATAGAAACAATTAGCTCTGGCATATCAGGAGCCGTAAAGCGAACGAAATCCGAACCATCGAACTCACATTCAACTAAAGCCAGCTGTGGGTATTTTTTACCATTCACAAAGCGCCCTTTGGCATCCACAATCACCAAGCGCCGATCACCGATAATCCCAAGTGGGGTTAATTGTGCCTCTGAAAGACTAAGCCCTTTGCATCCTTTGAGCGGATAACAAAAAAGATGGGAAAGATTCATGAAAAACTCCATTTTTAACTCAAGTTTGTTGAGCACAACTCACCGTATTAAAGCAAATTAGCTCAGGATCCATCGTCGATGCAAACGATTAGACTGACTTATTTAACCATTTAACACATGAGTGATCATTAAAAAAACACAATCCCGCTTTAAGGCCGATGTAAGCACCAAACAGCCATATCGATGAGCGCATGCGGTCATCGAAAACCCACTAGTTTTCGATAGTGCCTGTACAACCGAATATCAAGATATCTTTCAACAGGCCGCTTCGCCCCCCAAATAGAAATAACAGCCATAAAAAAACCACGCTTAAAAAGCGTGGTTCTTCATTCATTAAAATAAAATTTAATGAATATTCAATTATTCAGCTACTACAACAACTTTCAAAGTTGCAGTGACATCAGCATGAACCTGAACATCGATATCGTATTCACCAACGTTGCGCAGTACACCATTTGGCAGACGAACTTCAGATTTCGCAACTTCAACACCAGCCGCATTGATAGCATCAGCGATATCACGAGTCCCGATAGAACCGAACAGTTTACCTTCATCACCCGCTTTAGAAGTGATAGTGACCACAGCTAAGTTAGTTAACTGCTGACCACGAGCTTCAGCTTTCGCTAAAGTTTCAGCCAGATGTTGTTCATATTCAGCACGACGTGCTTCAAAATGTTCCAGGTTAGCTTTAGTTGCAGGAACTGCTTTACCCTGAGGGAATAAGTAGTTACGAGCATAACCAGGTTTTACAGACACTTTATCGCCCAGGCTACCCAGGTGACCGATTTTGTCTAAAAGAATAATATCCATTACCTTTCCTCGAAAGATTAAATTGAGTTAGGCCAGCGGCTTATTTATGTAAGTCAGTGTAAGGCAGCAAAGCCAGGTAACGAGCACGTTTGATAGCACGTGCCAGTTGGCGCTGATATTTTGCGCTAGTACCAGTAATACGACTTGGTACAATTTTACCACTTTCAGTGATGTAGTTTCTCAGAGTAGCGATATCTTTATAATCGATTTCAACTACGCCTTCAGCCGAAAAACGGCAGAATTTACGACGACGGAAAAAACGTGCCATAAGTGTATCCTCACGATAACAATTCAATTTGTTGGGCGTGCAGAATCAGTTTTGACTCTCCATTTCGACTTCGTTGAGTTTGTAAAAACCCTCGAACCCGAACTTGGCACCCCATACTCAACGGGAGTAATTCTTGGCGAAACTCTTGGCCGCTGGCTACAACTCCAATAGAGCATTGAGCCGAGCGAGATAGTCCCGCTTCAATCTGATGAGAACGATGCGAAAGCCAAAACTGGCAATGCTCGATACCACCAGGACTGGTCCGATAACGTGGTGCGCGTATAAGCTCCCCGGTAATTACCAGACAATTATCAGTCACAATTACTCTTCAGATGCGCTCTCTTCGGCAACATCAGCTCTAGCTTCGTCATGCTGTTCACGACGAGCAGGGCGGTCTTCACGAGCTTTCGCAATCGGAGACACTTCTGTTTCGGCATGTTTTTTACGCATGATCATGTTGCGGATAACGGCATCGTTGAAACGGAACGCGTTTTCCAGTTCATCGATAACTTCTGCTTCTGCTTCAACGTTCAACAGAACATAGTGAGCTTTGTGCAGTTTTTCGATGGGGTAAGCCAATTGACGACGGCCCCAGTCTTCCAGACGATGAATAATACCGTTCTGGCTTTCGATAATGCCTTTATAACGGTCGATCATACCTGGAACTTGTTCGCTCTGATCCGGATGGACCATGAATACGATTTCGTAATGACGCATAATTGCTCCTTACGGGTTATAGCCTCTCTCGGCGTACAGTCAAACGCGTGGAGGCAAGGAACTAATTGAAGTAACTGTTTTGAGGGCGCAGATTTTACACAATCTATGCAGGCAGTGCAATGAATAACACTGCCCAATCATGATTATTATTGACGTTGACGCACGGCTTCAAATAAACAAATTCCGGCGGCCACTGAAACATTAAGGCTAGAAACACTCCCGGCCATGGGTAGTTTCACTAATTCATCGCAAGTATCGCGGGTTAAACGACGCATTCCTTTCCCTTCAGCGCCCATGACCAGAGCCATAGGACCGGTTAACTTGCAATCATAAATCAACTGCTCGGCTTCACCAGCTGTCCCCACAATCCAGATCCCCTGCTGCTGCAAATCGCGCAGACAACGCGCCAAATTTGTGACACAAACCAGCGGGACCGTTTCCGCCGCACCCACAGCCACTTTGCGGACTACTGCGGAGAGTTGCGCTGAATTATCTTTAGGTACAATCACAGCGACAGCCCCCGCTGCATCCGCATTACGCAAACACGCCCCTAGATTATGGGGATCCGTCACACCATCTAACACTAATAGCAACGGAGCATCATGCCCGGCCAAAATGCCAGGCAAATCTTTGTCACTCAGTGTTGGAGCACTTTTAACTTTAGCGACAACGCCCTGATGGTGAGTATCTTGGGCTCGCTCATCTAAAGCTTTGCGTCCCATTCGCTGTACACTAATCCCAACCTGCTGTGCCAATCTCAGGATTTGTTCCAAACGGGCATCATCACGCCCTTGCAAAACAGCTAAATCGATCACCCGTTCCGGATGGCATTCCAGTAAAGCCTGCACCGCATGCAAGCCGTAAAGATAATAAGGTTGACTCATAACGCTTTTAATTTTTACCTTTTAATTTAGCCCGCTCACGCTTACCCGGGCGACTTTTCTTTTTCTTCTTTTTTTTCGCAGCAACCGGCGCTATATCAGAGAGCTTGGCTGACTTTGACTTCTTTTTCCGTGATTTTGAAGCACGTTCCGGCTCTGCAGGTGAAGCCGGAGCGGCGGGCACTTTAGCGGCTTTAGGAACCGAACGGCGTGGTTTGGTGCGCCGATTAGGATTATCTCCCAAAATCAAATCAATCTTACGCTCTTCAATATTGACACTCGCCACCATAACCTGAATGGGGTCACCAATGCGATAACGTTTATTGCTAGCTCGCCCGACCAACATCTGCCGAGCGGGATCATAATCAAAATAATCTTGCCCTAGCTGACTAATATGAACCAGTCCATCAATATGCAGCTCATCCAAACGCACAAATAACCCAAAGTTAGTAACCGCAGCGACCGTTCCCCCACGAATCTCACCCACATGGTCGAGCATGAATTCACATTTGAGTTTATCGGCAACTTCGCGAGTGGCATCATCAGCACGGCGTTCCGTCATCGAACAATGCTCACCAAAGGTGTCCATCTCTTCAAGCTGATAATGGTAACCTCCATTCGGCGTCCAACGATGTGTTAGATTCCCTTGCTCTTTCGCTAACAGATACTTGATGACCCGATGGAGTAACAAGTCCGGATAACGTCGAATCGGTGAGGTAAAATGAGCGTAACTTTTAAGAGCTAAGCCAAAGTGTCCGATGTTGTCCGGCTGATATACAGCCTGCATCATGGAACGCAATAGCATGGTTTGGATCAGATCTTTGTCATCCCGCTCCTGGATCTGTTCAACCAAGGTAAAATAATCTTGAGGCTGAGCTTGTTCACCCCCATTGAGCGATAAACCTAGTTCATTCAGAAAACTGCGAAAGGTCATCAGCCGTTCACTACTAGGCCGATCATGAACCCGGAATAGAATGGCCTCCTGATGTTTTTCAACATAACGCGCTGCTGCGACGTTCGCCTGGATCATGCACTCTTCAATCATCTTATGCGCATCGTTACGAATGAGCGGAACAATCTGCTCAATTTTACGCTGCGCATTGAAAATAAAGCGAGTTTCCTGAGTCTCCAACTCAATGCCCCCTCGATGGGCCCGACTTTCTTTCAAACTTAAGTAGAGCCGGTGTAACTCTTCCAAATGAGGAACCTGCGCCGCATAATGCTCTCGCAACAAAGCATCACCATCGAGAATGGCCGCCACTTTGTTATAGGTAAGTCGTGCCTGGGAATGCATAACGGCAGGATAAAACTGATAGCCCGATAAACGCCCCGCCGAAGAAATCGTCATTTCGCAAACTAAACAAGCTCGATCCACATCAGGATTCAATGAACATAGCCCGTTGGAAAGCTTCTCAGGCAACATCGGAACCACCTGATCGGGAAAATAAACGGAAGTTCCCCGTTCATAAGCTTCTTGATCCAGCGCTGTTCCCGGACGCACATAATAAGAGACATCGGCAATAGCAACCCACAACCGCCATCCCCCCGATTTTTTAGTTTCACAGTAAACCGCATCATCGAAATCACGGGCATCTTCACCATCGATGGTCACTAAAGGCAGTTCACGCAAATCGACTCGATTTTTATAATCATCACTTTCAAGGGCTTCGGGGATCTTTGCCAACGCTTTTTCAACAGCTTTAGACCACTGATGAGGGATGTCGTAACTCCGCAGCGCCATAGAAACTTCCATGCCAGGATCCATTGTTTCGCCAAGCACTTCAATCACTTTACCTTTCATGAGGGCAGATGGCTGCTCGCCGAGTTCCTGCAATCGAACCACGACAACTTGCCCCTGACGAGCTCCCGCCGTATCGGATTCATCAATCCGAATATCAGACTGAATGCGGTGATCATCCGGCACAACAAAACACCCCGACCGCTCTTTAAAGAGCCGACCCACTAATTCTCTACTGCCTTGCTCGAGCACTTTGAGTACCCGAACTTCCTGTCGACCACGTTTATCGATGTGTCCTGGGGCAGCCAGAACTTTATCCCCATGAATCGCTCCAGCAAACTTACTCGCTGGAATAAATAAATCTTTCGCCTGATTTGCGACTTTAAGAAAGCCATAGCCATCCCGGTGACCGATCACTTCTCCGACCACTAAACCAAGCCGTTCTGGCAATGTATAATCCCCAAGTCGAGTTGTCATGATTTGCCCCTGCTGACTTAAAGAGACCAGGGATGCATCAAGCTGTTCCGGGATAATTCTAAATTGCTGAATCAACTGCTCAATAGACACAGGCTCCCGCTGTGCGGCAATAAACTTAAATAATTGTTCTAAAAAATCGACGCTTATATCGTCAGTGGGCATAATCTAACCTTTCATTTGCTCGCAAAGAAATGAGCGAGTCGCGCCTCTATGGTAAAGCTTATCAGAGCGATAGGCCAATACTAATAACCCGGTCGGGTTGCCTTAGCGCGAGCCACAACATCTGGTGGCATTCGAAGGGCTAAAGAGGTCAACAATAACTGGGCTTGCTGATGTGTTTCTTTATCTTCAAAAATTGAATTCTGCAGCCATTTATAAGCCTGCTCATAATTGTGTGGACTACCGTATCCGGCCGCCAGTAACTGAACATACTCCATTCGGGCTTTTAAAAAGCCAAGGCTCGCAGACTCACGTAATAACTGGATCGCTCGTTCCTGATTGGCCATGACAAACTGCCCTTGATGATAATAACGGCCGAGTTGTTCCAAGGCTGCTGGGAGCCCTTGCCGGGCTGATTCCCACATAAAATGGATCCCTAATTCGGCGTTTTTCGGAACACACACTCCCCATGCCAGCATATCGCCCCATAAAAATTCATACGCCGGAGATTTCACTTTTTCAGCACGAGCCTTAATATCTTGTACCAACTGGCAATCATCGGCCTTGACCCGAGCCAGATGCTGATTTTTATTAATAAGGGTAATCAATTCATCTTGCGAATAAATTTGTACTGCCTGTAACTGTCGGAAATGAGCATCAGAATCCTGATCATTCTTTGAAGGTGCTGCCGAATTCGAAGGCGCGGCTCCAACGTCATTATCCGTCGGAGCTTTGAGCGTAGGCAAAGCCGTTGAAGAGGCCGCATTGAGCGACATCGATCCCAAATAAAAAACAACGGCGATAACGGCCTGTTTTAACATTACCAAAGCCCTTTCTAAACAGTTTTATCTCAACTTATCGGCTTTAATAACTAAAACTATAGCAGAAGATAAATAGCCGCAATCTACTTCATGAATTCACGAGCATGGGCAATATCTTTTTTCAGGATCTCCAACATATTATCCTTTTGTTGTTGCTCATACTCGCTCAGTTCACCAACCGGCAAAATTTTTGAAATTCCCGAACGCCCCAATTCCACTGGAAGAGCAAAAAAACCCGCATATTGACCCCCATCATCCACATAGGCACATAGCTGAACATCCGGTTTTCCCAATAATCCATCCACGAGTTTTAAACAAAATGCTCCGGCGGCTTGACCCATCGATAGCGTTGCCGATCCCCCACCGGCTTTGGCTTCCACCACTTCGGTTCCGGCATGACGAATCCGATCCGTCAATTGCTCAATTTCCTCCTGAGTAAAATCAAGATCTAACTGCGACAATACCGGCAAGATAGTGACACCACTATGACCACCAATCACTTTAATTCTCAAAGCCGTCGGGTCAATAAGTTTCAGTTGCCCTACAAAAGTTTTAGCTCGCGTGACATCTAAAGTCGTCACGCCAAATAATTTACTCGGCTGATAAACCCCATTGGCTTCTAAAACCGCTTTAGCAATAGGAACCATACTATTCACCGGATTGGTGATAATCCCGATACAGGCATCCGGACATATCCGTGCAATTTTTTCGGTGATCCCGCGAATAATATTGGCATTGATGTTAAACAGATCGGCGCGATCCATGCCCGGTTTACGAGCTACTCCAGCACTAATCATCACCACATCAGCATCCACTAATGCGGGAGTCGGATCATCACCGGCAAAGCCTTTAATATCCACATAGGTCGGAATATGGCTCAGATCGACTGCAACACCCGGCGTCATCGGAGCAATATCATAAAGGGATAACTGCGAATGACCAGGTAAACGATTTTTCAGCATCAAAGATAATGCCTGACCAATACCTCCGGCCGCTCCAATAACAGCAACTTTCATGGTGACGCTCCTTTTTACTGATCACTTCAGTAAATGATGATGGCTCATTCAAGATCTAGCACAGCCCCTTCGATCTATCGTTACATAACCATCAATTTGCTGATGAGATCACTGAAAAATGGATAAAACCGTCTTATTACGATGATTGAACCACCTCGGGGACCTATAGAAATACCTCGCCTCCATTCTTATTTAGCGCAGAACCATTCCACATTACAGACCTTCGCCAAGCGGCCATAGGGTATTCCAGTAGCAACGCCGCTACATAAAAGCAATGCAGCAAAGAAAATCCTCGACCCAGTTGATACGAGTCACTCTTGAGAATAAAGGGGAGCAAGGGGGTCACACCTAAGCCAAATGTTCGGGTTCTCATACATGCCGGTCAATACCGTTACATAGGCATGAGATTAAACTCTGGCTTTGTGAACAAAATACCTATAGAGGTTGAATCGTTGGTGATTATTTTGTCTCTCGCCTAATTTTCATAGACTTTTTTTTCATCTGCAAAATAATGCGAATATATTTGCTGATAAATACCGTTCTTTTTGATCGCATCCAACGCCTGATTAAAACGATCGGCTAATTGTTGATTTTCTTTATTGACTGCAATTCCAAACCCACGCCCAAAATAATCTTTAGATGTAATTTCGGAATCGACCACGGAAAAACCAGGGTGCCGATGCAACCAATCGGCAGCAACGGCTTGATCGACTAAAACCGAATCCACTTTACCACCTTGTAAATCAGACAGAGCCAACTGATAGCTGGCATAAGGAATCGCAATAGTTCCATGCGAAACAAAATAATCGAGTAGATACTGCTGCTCAGATGAACCATTCTGAACAGCAATCACTCGTTGATGAAGTTGTTGGTAAGAATTAAAACGACCTGATTTAGCTACAAAAACAGCCCCATTCATTAAATAAGAATGAGTGAACATCACTTGTTGTTCACGTTCCGGTGTAATATCAATGGCAGATATCGCCGCATCATATCGACCAAATTCAATACTCGCTAATAAACTGTCAAACGGTTGATGAGAAAAAACACAATGACTATTCATCTGCTGACATAAAGCTCTGGCTAAATCGATATCAAATCCGACAAACTGATCATTTTCAATAGATTCAAAGGGGGGATAAGAAGCTTCAGTCGCAAAACGAATCACATTCTGAGCAGCCACAACACTACTGATAAACCATAGGCCGATGAAAATCCCCAGAAGGGAAAAACGCATGACAATATCCTTCAAACAAAAACTAAACCTAGATCGATGACTACAAAATAGACATCAAATAGGGAATAATACTACCAAGCTCGTGGCGCTTCGCCAATAATAATATTGAACCTCTCAAAATTTGAATTTATATGCATTGGAACTGCTTAAAGTTGAAATAATGAAATAAGACAGTAAACTTTATACAAAAGGCTTATTCGAGTTACTCTATGAAGAATCAAATTGATCGACAAGAACACTTAGCCCAGGCTTTTAAGGCCCTCCTGAATGAAGAACGTTTTGGTTCTCAAGCGGAGATAGTAGCAGCATTACAGGATTTAGGATTCCGAAATATCAATCAATCGAAAGTATCTCGAATGCTCTCGAAATTCGGTGCCGTTCGCACTCGTAACGCAAAAATGGAAATGGTCTACTGTCTACCCGCAGAACTGGGGGTTCCAACGGCTACCAGCCCACTCAAAAATCTGGTTCGTGAGATCGATTATAACGACGCATTAATCGTCATTCAGACCAGTCCAGGTGCGGCGCAACTCATTGCAAGGTTACTCGATTCTCTGGGTAAAGCCGAAGGAATTCTTGGAACAATTGCAGGGGACGATACCATTTTCATCACACCGACTCGGGCCATGCCCATTGAAGATCTCTGTAATTCCATTCAGGAACTATTCGAACATAGTTCTGTGAACTTTCCATCTTCAGATCGCCAATAAACATACAATTCAGGACCTATCCCTAGGTCCTGAATGAATAACTCGACGGATCAACGAATCAACAAAGCTTTAAATGGCTTCGTCATCCACTTCGCCAGTACGAATACGCACAATGTTACTTAAATCGTAAACGAAAATTTTACCATCGCCAATTTTCCCGGTATAAGCAGCGCTGGTAATCGCTTCGATAATACGATCGACATCACCATCCTGAGCAGCGATTTCAAGTTTTACTTTAGGCAAAAAATCAACCTGGTATTCTGCACCACGATATAACTCTGTATGGCCTTTCTGACGACCAAAACCTTTTACTTCTGAAACGGTTAATCCTTCAACACCCACTTCGGCGATAGCCTCACGAACATCATCCAGTTTAAAAGGTTTAATAATTGCACTAACGAGCTTCATCTGACCTTCCTCCGAGTCAAATCCTATCATTTATTGCGTTTATCTAAACAACTCTTATGCCAACATATAAAAACACTTTAAAATCATAAAGTTAAAATAAAATCATGATCAAAGGCCTACGATTATACCCAATTTGGTGCAACGAAACGCACCCTACGCACCATTTTGATTAATAGTTTGTATTTGTTTGAGTAAATTGCCCTATTTGCGCGCATTCCGTGACGACAACCTAATAACTACTTTTAATATAATCGATCAAGTGAATAAAATCCTCATAACCACATCCGGCATAGGCATCAATCATCGACAATTGATACGCTTCATCCCCATCGATGATTTCATCAATCGGCTCCACATTGGAAAAAACTAACACTTCTTCCTGATCGATCTGCGCTGTAAATTCCACCCCACGTATTTGCAATGGCAACTGACTGACCTCATAAGCCCTCAACAACTGCTGCTGAAAAGATCCATCAAACCAGCCCTGTTCTAACCAAAGCGCTAACGCCCGATGCGCATCTCCGCAATCTAAGCTAAATCGCCCGTCTCCCAAAAAGTGTAATTCAATATCCACTCAATGCCTCTAAAAAATCCAGCAATCTCAACCCGGTAAAGAAAAAAGACCAGCATAGCTGGTCTTTTTATCCGATACGTAAGACTTAAATTATACCGCTTGTTGAATGATGACGTCTTTGGCAACGTCGGTATATTCCGATAATTGATCAAAATTCAGATAGCGATAAGTATCTGCAGCCGTCGTGTTAATTTGGGCAGCATAAGAGAGATATTCATCGACTTTGGGCAAACGCCCTAAAATTGAAACCACCGCAGCAAGCTCTGCCGAAGCTAAATAAACGTTTGCTCCATCCCCCAATCGATTCGGGAAGTTACGCGTCGATGTTGAAACGACGGTAGCATTGCTCGCTACTCGGGCCTGATTTCCCATACACAACGAACACCCAGGGATCTCAGTGCGCGCTCCAACCCGACCAAAAATACCGTAGTAACCTTCACTGATCAGCTGACGTTGATCCATTTTAGTCGGTGGTGCGACCCACAATTGAGTCGGTAACTGGCCTTTAAACTGGTCCAGTAATTTACCAGCGGCCCGAAAATGTCCAATATTGGTCATACATGAACCGATAAAGACTTCATCGATATTTTCACCAGCCACTTCCGAAAGCAAACGCGCATCATCAGGATCATTAGGTGCACAGAGGATCGGTTCTTTAATTTGATCTAAGTCGATCTCAACAACAGCAGCATATTCGGCATCATCATCAGCACTCATCAGCTCCGGATTGGCCACAAAGCTTTCCATTGCCTGAATTCGCCGTTCAATGGTACGCCGATCGCCATAACCTTCAGCAATCATCCATTTCAACATCACAATATTAGAATTGAGATATTCAATGATGGGTTCTTTATCTAACTTAATCGTACACCCAGCCGCCGAGCGTTCAGCTGTGGCATCAGACAATTCAAACGCCTGTTCCACTTTTAACTGTGGCAAACCTTCAATTTCAATAATTCGGCCCGAAAAAATATTTTTCTTACCTTTTTTCTCAACCGTCAGCAAACCCTCTTGAATCGCCTGATAAGGAATTGCATGCACTAGATCACGTAAGGTAATCCCCGGTTGCATCGTCCCTTTAAAACGAACCAGAACCGATTCAGGCATATCCAGTGGCATCACTCCTGTTGCAGCCGCAAAGGCAACCAAGCCAGAACCTGCAGGAAATGAAATTCCCAATGGGAAACGAGTATGAGAATCACCACCGGTCCCTACTGTATCCGGCAACAACATGCGGTTTAGCCACGAATGAATAATCCCATCACCTGGACGCAGGGCCACACCGCCACGATTCATAATAAAATCAGGCAACGTATGGTGTGTTTCGACATCAACTGGTTTTGGATAAGCCGCTGTATGACAAAATGACTGCATGGTCAGATCGGCGGTAAAACCAAGACATGCTAAATCTTTTAGCTCATCACGGGTCATTGGCCCAGTCGTATCCTGAGACCCCACCGTGGTCATTTTAGGCTCACAGTACTGCCCGGGACGAATGCCATCCACACCACAAGCCTTCCCAACAATTTTCTGAGCCAGGGTAAAACCTTTGCTAGATGCTTCACTGGGTTTAGGACGACGAAATACATCGGAGAATTCCAGCCCAAGCGCTTCACGCGCCCGATCCGTTAACCCTCGACCAATAATAAGGGGAATGCGTCCACCAGCCCGTACTTCATCAAGAATAATCTCAGTTTTCAGTTCAAACTCGGCGACGACATCATCACTATCATGGCGAGTGACCTTTCCGTCATACGGGTAAACATCAATGACATCCCCGGTTTCTAAATTAGATACATCAAACTCAATCGGCAATGCCCCGGAATCTTCCATCGTGTTAAAGAAAATAGGCGCAATTTTACCACCGAAGACATACCCCCCCGCCCGTTTATTCGGAACGTTCGGAATATCATCACCCATCAACCATAAGACCGAGTTGGTCGCAGATTTACGAGACGAACCCGTTCCCACCACATCGCCCACATAAGCGACCGGGAAACCTTTCTCTTTAAGCTGACCAATCAACTTAATCGGCCCCACCTGACCAGCTTCATCGGGTTCGATACCCTCCCGAGGATTCTTCAACATCGCTAAGGCATGCAATGGGATATCAGGACGTGACCACGCATCCGGCGCAGGGGAGAGATCATCAGTATTGGTTTCGCCGGAGACTTTAAATACAGTTAAGGTAATTTTATCGGCAATCGGCTGACGCTGTAAAAACCACTCGGCATCCGCCCAACTTTGCATCACCTGCTGCGCATAACTATTTCCAGATTTGGCTTTTTCCTGAACATCGTAAAAAGCATCAAAAACAAGCAACGTGTGTGACAGCGCTTTCGCGGCAATAGCTGCGAGCTTATCATCATCCAGCATCGCGATCAGCGGTTCAATGTTATATCCCCCCTGCATCGTACCGAGCAATTCAGTTGCCTTTTCGGCAGAAATTAATGGTGACTGCGCCTCGCCTTTCGCAATTGCGGCTAAAAATCCCGCTTTGACATAGGCCGCTTCATCGACACCCGGGGGAATGCGATTTTCCAGTAGATTGAGCAATTCTTGCCCATCCCCAGCAGGGGGATTTTTCAATAATTCAACTAATTCAGCCGTTTGCTCTGCAGTTAACGGTTTAGGCACAATCCCTAATTCAGCCCGCTCCTGCACATGCTTTTGGTATGCTTCTAACACGACTCGCTCCTCAGTTGTTTTCCCTAATTATAATTCGAATTGCCGAACGGCTGGCAAAAAGTAATAACCTGACTCTCTAATTTGGCACACTTGATACCTCTATCCTGAAACAGGAAGGAGTTACACATCTATCAAATATTTTACATTAATTCAACAAAACAAGACGCCAGGATAATGCTCAACTTCCTGGTGTTGCATAAAGACTGAATACCTATTCTCTTTTATAACATAAGAATACAATTCAAGCACGACCCCTTTAGCAAATACTGGCCCAGCAATGCTCTGGGCCACCCCCGATCCGTTAATTCAATAACTCGGGCTGTAACCATTTTGCCAACCACGGATAAACGACCTGCTGCTGCTGCCAGTAAAAGACATGTCCCAGTTCAGGCCACAACCGAGTGACTAATCGTTCATCATGATCCCCGTGTTGGCTTTGCCACACCTGATGCAATGCATTATAGGCATCCTGTACCGCATCTTCAGGGAAAAGTGTATCCTTTTCACCGTTAAAAAACAGCATTGGTTTCGGGGCTGATATACTCGCAATATCAGGAAAATCCATATGCTTAGCCAATCCAGGATGCATCATATAAAACGCAGACTGGCCACGGAGTTGGTTATTTCCAGGGACCATCAGCCCTTGATAAGTGCCAATCCAAGAGATCACAGCCGTCGCCACTTCGGAAGGCTCCAGCGCCGCTAACTGCCAAGCCCGAAAGCCCCCCATCGAAAACCCGACAATCCCGACTCGATGTTTGTCCACTTGAGGTAACGATTGTAAAAATTCAAATGATCGCATGTCCTCATAAGCCATTTCTCCGGCTAATGAACGGCCTAAATTAAAAAAGTTACTGGCTAAGGCTTGCTGCTGCGCATAAGTCATTGGGCCACGATCCCCCCAACCTAACGCATCAGTCACGAAGACCACATAGCCGCGAGAAGCCAGTTCATCGCCGACAAAATGTCCGGTAAAGAAACGTTCCGACCACGCTTGTGCCGATGCTAAGCGTTGGGTATCACCGGCAAAAGGTCGCACCATTTTCTCTTTGCCGATATCAAATTTAGCGCCATGATCATGCAGTAAAATCACCCCCGCGTGACGTCCTTCGCTTTTAGGAAGTAATAACAGCCCCAGAATACGACTCTCATCGGTGACATTAAACGCTACTTTTTCAGCCACATAACTCCCCCGATCTTCGACATCAATCACTTCAGGTTCGAAAGCTCGGTGTGAATCTGGCGTCAACAGTGCGGCTCGGAGTTTATGACGCGCCATCACTTGCCAAAGATGGAAATTGTGAAAATGACCACTGAGCCAAGAATCATCATAGGTCATTTGCGCTTTGAGCTGTTGGTAATAAACAGGAAGTGCATCAGAGGTAAGACCTTCCGTTTGATAATCCCGGCTCGCTGCATGAGCCAACGCCATGATCGATAAGCCCATAGTCACAATAAGAGGAATAACTAATTTTTTCACAACGATAGTCCTATTTTAATAAAAAGGCTTTTTATAATACTCAAACCAATCGTGTGAAATTTGAGCATCGTTGCAAATTGACAGGAAATATAGCGATTGTTGACAAATAAGTCATATAAAAAATCCGGCTCAACACCGGATTTTTACATTAGAGAGTGCCTAAAAAAAAAGTTATTTTTTCTTGGCTTTTTTATTGGGCAGATCGGTAATCGAACCTTCAAATATTTCAGCAGCCAAACCTACTGATTCATGTAAGGTCGGATGAGCATGAATGGTCAATGCGATATCTTCCGCATCACACCCCATCTCAATCGCCAGACCGATTTCCCCTAGTAGTTCACCGGCATTCGTCCCGACAACCGCGCCACCAATCACACGATTGGTATCTTTATCGAAGATTAATTTAGTCATCCCATCTGAGCAATCTGAAGCAATTGCTCGACCTGATGCCGCCCAAGGAAATACGGAGGTTTCAAAATTAATCGACTGCGCTTTGGCTTCTTTTTCAGTTAATCCTACCCAAGCCATTTCTGGCTCAGTATAAGCGATACTGGGGATCACTTTTGGATCGAAATAATGCTTTTTACCCGCGATGACTTCAGCGGCTACGTGGCCTTCATGAACCCCTTTATGGGCTAACATCGGCTGGCCGACAATATCGCCAATCGCATAGATGTGTGGCACATTGGTACGCATTTGTTTATCAACTTCGATAAAGCCACGTTCAGTGACCGCAATTCCCGCTTTTTCAGCATCCAGCGACAAACCGTTCGGTACTCGGCCCACGGCCACCAAAACAGCATCGTAGCGAACCGGTTCAGCAGGTGCCTGTTTCCCTTCAAAGGTCACATACAAGCCATCTTTTTTCGCTTCAACCGCTATCACTTTGGTTTCCAGCATAATATTAAATTTGCTGTCAACCCGTTTTGTGAATACTTTAACAATATCTTTATCGGCTGCAGGCACTAACTGATCAGCAAATTCAACCACATCGATTTGACTGCCCAAGGCACTATAAACCGTGCCCATTTCTAGCCCGATAATACCACCGCCAAGTACCAGCAATTTTTCTGGAACTTCTTTAAGTTCCAACGCATCGGTTGAATCCCAAACACGTTCATCGTTATGCGGGATAAATGGTAATTGAACCGGGCGAGAACCAGCCGCAACAATCGCATGTTCAAAGTTAATGGTCGTCACACCGTCTTCACCTTCTACGGCGAGACTATTTGGACCGGTAAACTTACCTAAACCATTCACGACTTGAACTTTACGCTGTTTGGCCATGCCTCCTAAACCGCCGGTTAACTGACCGATGACTTTTTCTTTCCAACTCCGGATTTTATCAATATCGGTGCTGGGTTCACCAAATACGACACCATGTGCCGCCAATGATTTGGCTTCTTCAATCACTTTTGCAACATGCAGTAGGGCTTTAGACGGAATACAGCCTACATTCAGACAAACCCCACCAAGAGTACTGTAGCGTTCGACGATGACGGTTTCCAAACCTAAGTCTGCCGCCCGGAATGCAGCAGAGTAACCTGCTGGTCCTGCACCCAGCACGACCACCTGGGTTTTAATCTCGTTACTCATGGGTTGATGACCTCGTGGAAATTATTAAAACCGACTTAACCTTTTGTCAGTTTTGTGTTTTTAGAGTGTAGCGAATCACTTGATAAATGAGAACATGTCAACGCAACTCGCTTAAATTTCGCCAATTACAAAACCGGAAGCATAGCTTCCGGTCAATCATTCTTAAAGGACTAACTTACGGATGTCTTTAAGCATATTGCTAATGGTTGTAATAAAGCGAGCACCAGCAGCACCATCAATCACGCGGTGATCGTATGACAGAGCCAACGGCAACATCAACCGCGGAACAAATTCACTTCCGTTCCAAATCGGTTTGGTCTCACTGCGAGACACACCCAGAATAGCCACTTCAGGTGCATTCACAATTGGGGTAAACTGCGTCCCACCAATACCTCCCAAACTAGAGATAGTGAAGCAACCTCCTTGCATATCCGAGGCAGTCAGCTTACCGGTACGTGCTTTTTTCGACACTTCACCCAATTCAATAGATAGCTCGTAAATCCCTTTTTTGTTCACATCACGGATCACAGGAACAACCAACCCATTCGGAGTATCAACCGCAATACCGATGTTTACATATTTTTTCAGGATCAAACTTTGAGCATCATCTGAAAGTGATGCGTTAAAACGGGGATGTTCTTCCAACGCTTTAGCCGCAGCTTTCATCATAAAGACCAACGGCGTGATCTTAAAGCCCAGCTCTTTTTTCGCTGCGATTTGATTTTCCGCTTTACGGAAATTTTCCATTTCCGTGATATCGGTCTCATCAAACTGCGTCACATGTGGAATTTTCACCCAGTTACGATGCAGGTTCGGCCCAGAGATCTTCTGAATGCGAGACAGAGCCACTTCTTCCACTTCACCAAATTTAGCGAAGTCGACTTTTGGCCAAGGCAGCAAGTCTAAACCGGCTCCACCACTGACAGCTCCTGATTCAGCACGACGTACGGCATCTTTAACATAATTTTGTACGTCTTCTTTGGTAATACGCCCTTTACGTCCTGTCGCCTTGATCTTCTCAAGGTTCAGACCAAATTCACGGGCCAAACGGCGAACGACCGGAGAGGCATGAACATAGGCCTGATTTTCAACAAAACTCCCCGCATCAGAAGCGGCAGGAGCACTTGCAACAGCCGCAGGTGCAGGTTTGGAGGCTGCTGGAGCTGAAGCGGCCGCAGGCGTAGCAGCGGGTGCAGCACCAGCCACTTCAAACACCATAATATGGGAGCCTGTTGAAACTTTATCACCCACGCTCACTTTAATTTCTTTAATGGTTCCGGCAAAAGGTGCAGGGACTTCCATCGAAGCTTTATCGCCTTCGACCGTAATCAAAGACTGATCCGCTTCTACGCGATCCCCCACACTAACCATGACTTCAATTACATCAACTTCATCACCACCGATATCAGGTACAAAAACATCCTGCGCAGCGCTCGCTGCTGCTACTGGTGCTGTAGCCGGTGCTGCTGATGTGGCTTCGGCCGCAGGAGCTGCCGCGCCGGTGCTAAAGGTCATGATCAGTGAACCTGTTTTAACTTTATCACCTACCGCAACTTTGAGCTCTTTTAAGGTTCCGGCAAAAGGAGCGGGAACTTCCATTGAGGCTTTGTCGCCTTCAACAGTAATCAGCGACTGTTCTTCATCAATACTGTCACCGATATTCACCAGAATTTCAGTAACCTCAACTTCATCATCCCCAATATCGGGAACAACCACTTCAACAATCGATTCAGTCCCCGTTGCAGCAGGCGCGGCGGCAGCGACGGGAGCCACTGCAGCAGCTTCAGCTGTGGCTGCATCTTTAAAATGCATGATCAGCGTTCCGGTTTTTACCTTATCCCCTACCGCAATGTTTAAAGCTTCGATAACCCCCGCCTGAGGCGCGGGGACTTCCATTGAGGCTTTATCACCTTCCACGGTGATCAGTGACTGTTCTTCTTCAACTGTATCGCCGACATGAACCAGAATTTCAGTTACTTCAACTTCATCATCGCCAATATCAGGCACAAAAATTTCAATACTCATGTTACTTAGCCCTTATGCATGCAGCGGGTTAATTTTGTCAGCATCAATGCCATACTTATTGATTGCTTCAGCAACGACACTTTTCTCGATTTGACCTTCTTCAGCCAGTTTATACAGGGTTGCTACAACCACATAGCTGGCATTGACTTCAAAGTGACGGCGTAAATTGTCACGGCTATCACTGCGTCCAAAACCATCCGTACCCAGCACTTTATAAGGCCCAGGAACAAAACAGCGCACTTGTTCGGCGTAAGTTTTGACATAATCGGTGGCCGCAATGGTTGGCAGATGTCCAAGTACGCTGCTGATATAAGCCTGACGGGGTTCATCATTGGGATGCAACATATTAAAACGTTCCGCATCCTGACCATCACGCGCCAACTCAGTAAATGAAGTCACACTAAAGACATCACTGCCGATCCCGTATTCTTCACTCAAGATTTTCGCTGCTTCACGAACCTGAAGCATAATGGTACCGGAACCTAACAGCTGGACTTTCGCTTTGTCCCCTGCATAATCTTCCAGTTTATAGATCCCTTTACGAATGCCTTCTTCAGCACCTTCTGGCATAGCGGGTTGATGATAGTTTTCATTCATCAATGTCAGATAGTAGTAAACATTTTCCTGTTCACCATACATCCGACGCAGACCATCCTGTAGGATCACAGCCACTTCATAAGCAAAGCTTGGATCATAAGAAATACAGTTCGGAATCGTACTGGACAGAATATGGCTATGACCATCTTCATGCTGCAATCCTTCACCATTGAGGGTGGTCCGTCCCGCAGTTCCGCCTAACAAGAAACCGCGTGCCTGCTGATCGCCGGCCATCCATGCCAAATCACCCACCCGTTGGAAACCGAACATCGAATAATAGATGTAGAATGGAATCATTGGCAGGTCATTGCTGGAGTAGGATGTTGCCGCGGCAACCCAACTGGCCATCGCACCGGCTTCGTTGATCCCTTCTTGCAGGACCTGACCTTTAACGTCTTCTTTATAGTAAGCGACTTGCTCACGGTCCTGAGGGGTATATTTCTGGCCTTCGGGGTTATAAATCCCAATTTGCCGGAACAGACCTTCCATACCAAATGTACGCGCTTCATCAGCTATAATCGGTACAACGCGATCCTTCAGCCCTTTGTTTTTGAGCAGTACATTCAAAGCACGCACAAAACCAATCGTGGTTGAAATCTCTTTTTTCTGCTCTTGCAACAAGGCATCAAAGTCGCTCAAATCCGGAACCGGAAGCGCTTCGCTAAAGTGAGTCCGACGCTGTGGCGTATAACCATACAAAGCCTTACGGCGCGCGTGCAGATATTCATATTCTGGAGTACCTTCATCTAGTGTCAGATAAGGTAACTCTTTCACTTTTTCATCATCAATGGCCAGACCCAACCGATCACGCAAGTGCATGACAGAGGTCATATCCATTTTCTTAACCTGATGCGCGATGTTCTTACCTTCAGCAGCTTCTCCCATACCGAAACCTTTAACCGTTTGCGCCAGGATCACCGTTGGTTTACCTTTGGTCGCCTTCGCGTTCGCAAACGCTGCGTAAAGTTTACGGATATCATGACCCCCACGATGTAAAGAGAAGATTTTCTCATCACTCCAATCGGCCACTAATGCGGCTGTTTCAGGATATTTACCGAAGAAATGTTCACGAACATAAGCACCATCTTTCGATTTGAAAGTCTGATAGTCACCATCGAGGGTTTCGTTCATCAGTTGAACAAGTTTGCCTGAGTTATCTTTGGCAAACAGTTCATCCCAATCACTCCCCCAGGCCACTTTCACGACATTCCATCCAGAGCCTTTGAACTGACCTTCCAATTCCTGCATGATTTTGCCGTTACCTGTGACCGGACCATCTAAACGCTGCAGGTTACAGTTAATGACAAATGTGAGGTTATCGAGTTTTTCACGAGCCGCGAAAGCAATAGCACCACGTGATTCAGCTTCATCCATTTCACCATCACCGAGGAACGCATAGACATGCTGTTCGGAGCAATCTTTCAGACCACGGTTGGTCACATATTTTAAGAAACGAGCTTGATAAATAGATGAGAGCGGTGCCAGCCCCATAGAAACAGTTGGGAACTGCCAGAATTCAGGCAATAGTTTGGGATGTGGATAAGAAGATAGACCTTTTCCATCCACTTCTTGACGGAAATTATCTAACTGTTCAGCCGTTAAACGCCCTTCTACAAATGCACGAGAATAAATCCCGGGAGAGATATGGCCTTGATAATAAACCAAATCACCGCCATCTTTATCATTAGGAGCACGGAAAAAATGGTTGAAGCAAGTTTCATACATGGAGGCAGCGGACTGGAATGAGGCCATATGACCACCCAATTCCAAATCTTTTTTCGATGCCCGCAACACGATCATCACAGCATTCCAACGGATAATCGCCCGGATATTCTTCTCTAATTCGATGTTTCCTGGATATTCTGGTTCATCTTTTAAAGCGATTGTGTTGATGTAGTCTGTGACAACGGGACCACCAGTGGCTGAAACACCATCAATACTCGCCTGATGCAGGACTTGCTCAATTAAATACTGAGCGCGCTCAAGCCCCTCTTCACGAATGACTGATTCTATGGCTTCGATCCATTCATTCGTTTCGAGTGGGTCCACATCATGTTGCAGAAGATCTGACATGGCTTATTCCTTAATCGTTGCTCTATCTTAAGATAGTGTAGTTATTCATACTCCCGGCGATTAAACCGGCACGGAATCATTCGTTATTTCCCAGCCGTCGTATGGATCGTTGGATCCGGCTGGTTTCCCGGCTGATATCCAGCAGGGTTTCTTCAATAAAGGCGAGGTGTTGATAGGATGCATCACGCGCCAACGCCGGTTGTCTTTGTACAATGGCTTCTAACAATAGCTTACGATGTTCATGGATCTGATCAGCAACCGAAGTTCGGGTATATAGCGTCTCAAAATTGTGCAGGATATTTTGTTCCAGTAATGGCCGTAACCCCCGAATCAGATGTAAAAACACCATGTTATGAGAGGCTCCAGCAATCGCTTCATAAAAATCCATCACGGCGATACTTTCAGTGTTGATATCACCCTGCTGCTGCGCTAATTCAATCCGGGCATGGCATGCATTAATGTCGTCAAGATCCGCCTGAGTCCCTCGTAAAGCCGCATAATAAGCTGAGATCCCTTCAAATGCATGACGGAACTCCAGCAAATCTAACTGCCCTTCCTTTTGTTCAGACAGAAGCTTAAACAATGGGTCTGTTAACCCTTCACGTAAATCTTCCTGAACATAAGTACCTCCCCCCTGACGTCGAATCACTAACCCTTTGGCTTCAAGCTTTTGGATCGCCTCGCGCAAAGAGGGACGGGACACATCAAATTGTTTTGCTAATTCACGTTCAGCGGGTAAGCGCTGACCCGGACGTAAACTCCCCTCAAGAATCATCGTCTCAAGCGATTTCACAATCATGTCAGACAGTTTAGGTTGTTTGATTCTGGGATAATTCACGATGTCTCACTATTGGTATTACCAATTGACAGCCGGCAACTTATCAAAACGCTGTCTCGAAGTCCAGTATTTTTGATTTACATCAAACATCACGCAATCATTAAAATAAAAGATTCGCATTATGATTTAAAACAACACTCACAACTTGCAAATAAAGATTAATAATTTGATTTTCAATCAAATAGCACATTATTTTAACATCTGACATTGTTTTATATATCATGAATTAGCATTCAGACTACGGGAATATCAAGAGCATTACAAATAAACGTATTTGTGATAACAATCACAAAAAGTCAAATGGTCAGACCAATTTTAATTTGAAATCAAGCGAAATATTTGTACAGATTCCGTACAGTTACAAGAAGATAGAGCTTACCGCACCTTGTGCAATTCATATTCGCTGCCGAATGCGGTAAAGAGCAAAGAGACGTCGGAAAAGGCGACTAAATCAGCCATCCATAAAGAGTCAACAAGGCGATGATGACCAAAGAGAGCAATAAACTCCCTTTCAGTAACTGAACTATATGTATAATCATGGCATTGCTGTTCATCTCATCACCACTTTGGCCTCGACAGCTTTGCGCTATCAGTCCCAACCACTCCGCATTGGCATGGCGATGATCCGTAATTGATTGTTTCCAAATCTGAAACCCTCTTGTCGATCGGGAACATAACACGTAACTCAAGGCACTTAGACGCGAGGGGATCCAATCGATAATATGCAGTAGTTGTGCGATCAACCGTACAGAGCAAGCTGCATTCGGATGATCAATGGCCCAGGTTTGCAAACTCCGCAACAATCCATAGCATAACGCCAGAGCTGGACCTCCGATAGCAAACCAGAACACGATCGAAAAATAATAACGGAAGTTAAGCCAACACATAAAACGCCCCACCTGCTCCTGAGACTCCAGAGGCAAACTCGCGGTTCCAGGAAACAAATAAGCAAGCCGTTGATTGAAGCTTAAACAAGCACCTTTAGGATTGGTAGGGCTGCTTTTTATATAATCACGAAACGCCAGCTGTAACCCGGGACATCCCAACGTAAGTAATGGAACGCTAACCCACACAATCAAGGAACACAGCCCGAATAACCACCCTTGAATGAACCATTGCACCGCAGCCATCAATAGCGTGGGTAACACGACCCCAAACAATAACCAGCTACCACTCCCTTTACAAGGTAACCAACCAAACCATTGACAACTCCACTCTTGCCACAGCCATCGAGACCGATAATGACGAGTACGTTCTAAGATTAACGCAAAAACAATAGCGATGAGCGACATGAAAACTCCCGATTAAAAGTCTACGCGGACTGCAACAATTGACGATAATAGCGCCAATCAAATCCACTCCCCGGATCAGTTTTACGATCTGGAGCTATATCACTATGACCGACAATGCGATCTGGAACAAGTTGCGAGTAATAAGTGCATAATGTCTTCGTGACCGATCCCAGACTTTGATATTGAGCCCATGTAAATGGACCATCATCAACCCCTTCCAGTTCAATTCCTATCGAAAAATCATTACAGTTATGCCGCCCGGCAAATGTAGATACGCCAGCATGCCAAGCGCGCTGATCAAAAGGAACAAACTGAAAAACATCCCCGATTCGATCAATAAATAAGTGAGCGGATACTTGCATATCGGCAATAGTGTCCAACTCAGGATGAAGCCCTTTGGATAGATATCCCCCAAAAAACTGCTGTACCATTTGATTGCGATAACATCCCCGAGGAAGACTAATGCAATGGATCACCAGTAACGATATATCCTGAGGATCCGGACGTTGATTATAAAAATGGCATTCCCTCGGCACAGCCGAAGCAAGCCATTCATGTTGATCCCGTTGGACAACACGCATACCTGTCATAAATTCATCGCCATCAGTTCAATACAATAGGGTATTATATAGGGCCATTGACTAATTTTTTAAAGGCTAAAGACTTGGAGAGCCATTCCAAGAGAGCCTTGGATGAATATTCGTGAGGATAAACCATTGATCGACGCCGAGATACTTCAGCAAAATGTGGCGGCTGCCCTAACCGAAGATCTTCACGGTCATGCAGACCGTGATTTAACCGCACAATTAATTCCGGAAACCCGACAAAGCAGTGCCACGATTATCACCCGTGAATCAGGGATCTTCTGCGGTCAACCTTTTGTCAACGAAGTTTTTAAACAGTTGGGAGATACCACTGACATCCAGTGGCATGTCGAAGAGGGCCAGCAACTGGAACCGAATCAACTGCTATGTACCTTGCATGGCTCATCCCGTATTCTGCTGACCGGCGAACGAACTGCTCTAAATTTTATTCAGACGCTGTCGGCTATTGCGACCCAAGCGCATCAATACAGCCGTCAATTAGAAGGGACACACTGCCGCCTGCTCGATACCCGAAAAACACTCCCAGGGCTCAGAATGGCGAGTAAATATGCGGTCACAATTGGGGGCGGACATAACCATCGCATCGGGTTATTTGATGCGTTTCTCATCAAAGAAAACCATATCATGGCTTGTGGGAGTATTGCCGAAGCCGTTGCTCAAGCCCGAAAAATCGCGGCTCACACTCAAGTTGAAGTCGAAGTCGAAACACTGGATGAACTAGAACAGGCGATTCAAAGTGGCTGTGATGTGATTATGCTCGATAATTTTTCAGTTGCACTGATGGAACAGGCGGTCACAATCCGACAAGCCCGACACAGCTCGGCCAAACTGGAAGTATCCGGAGATGTCACTCTGGAAACGATCCGAGAGTATGCATTAACCGGGGTCGATTTCATTTCGGTTGGAGCACTCACCAAACATATTCGGGCCCTCGATCTCTCGATGCGTTTTCAGCATCATTAATACACTTTAGTCATCGGCAAAATTAGCTCCAAAGCGATTATTTAGCCACCGCCATCGATGTTGTTCAGATCCGCTTCGATGGCGGTATATGGTGATTGATCATCTAACGATGAGTGGCCCTGACTCTAAGAGCAGGCTATCGAACGGGCTTGGGGCTTGCATCCAGCACGATAGCGAGTATATTTATTGATAAATTTATCATTTAATGTAACCGTTATGATGTCTGTTACAAGTTCAGTTAACACTCGAGGTTTTACACTCATTGAACTTCTCATTACCCTAGCGATTGTGGCGACTTTAGCCGCAATGGCAATGCCGGTTTATTCTCACTATATCAATCGAGCTAAATTTTCAGAATTAATCCAGGCCACCGGACCAATAAAAACAGCGCTGGATGTCTGTACTCAAAGCCATGCTCGCTCGGAATTGACCCAAGATGAACAAGATCCTTGCCTCAATTCGGCCGCCCCTTTTATATTAGATGAAACAACCACCAGCCAAAATCCTCAGACCGAGATTCGTTCTTTAGAAGTACAACCTCTGGCCGCAGGCGCTCAAACCAGTTCTGCCGGTTCTATCGGCTATAGTATTATTGTGACCGCCAAAAGTGATTTAAATAACAACGATGACAATATGCCTCTAACCTATCAGTTAGACGGGAGTCTCGATCCCGATCAAAACACACTACGCTGGACCACTTCTGGAAGTTGCCTCACTCAAGGTTGGTGCTAATGCAATCCATGCAGGCTCTGGCGGAAATACTCTGCCAGAGTGAATCTTCAAAACAAGCGCTCTTTCGATTACAACACCAGTTTCCAAACCGACCACAACGATGGCTTCTACAATTGTTGCACACTCAAGCCATCTCCCTCATCCAGTTCCAGTGTTGGTTAAGCCAAAATAAATATCCTCAGATGCTCAAACTTTCCCCCTACAATGGTCCACTTCCGGGACGATTACAGCTGAGCCATCTGCTAGATCATCAAGTCATCATTACTAGTCATTATGCCGGTGTGCTACAAATCGGTCTGCTTGATCCTCTCGATCAAAATATCATCGAACAATTTCAAATGTTAAGCCAACAGGAAATCGAATGGGTCATATTAGATCCCCAATGGCTGGCGTCGCAGCTCCAACAACTTAAGCGAGCGATTCATCATCCATCCACCCCTGAGCCATCCCCGAGCGGTCAATCCTCTTTATCTGAGCAAATCACACAACTCATCAGTCGAGCTTGGATGGAAAATGTTTCAGACCTGCACTTCGAGCCCACCCTGACCGATTTTCGGATCCGAGCCAGAATTGACGGCCTGTTACATCCTTACATGACCTATCCCAAACAGTTGGCCCCTAATATTATCTCTTGGCTTAAAGTGGCCTCTCAATTGGATATTGCTCAAAAACGACTCCCTCAGGATGGACGACTCAAACTGGAATCAGGGCCAGCACAAGATGTCGATATCCGGATCAGCACACTACCGACCATTCATGGCGAGAAAATTGCCTTACGTTTACTGGGAACCAACCAACAAGCGCCCTCGCTAGAACAACTTGGACTGAACCAACATCAACTGCAACAGCTCATTCATGCACTGGAACAACCCCAAGGGATGATCATCGTGACCGGGCCCACCGGCTCAGGGAAAACCAGTACCCTGTATGCCGCTCTGGCTCGAATTAATCATCCAAGCGTCAATATTTCAACGGCTGAAGATCCTGTCGAAATTAATCTTTCGGGCATTAATCAGGTTCCAATCAACCCAACCGCAGGACTCACATTTGCCAAACTATTACGCGCCTTTCTACGTCAAGATCCCGATATCATTATGGTTGGAGAAATTCGGGATCCAGAAACGGCTGAAATTGCATTCCGAGCGGCCCAAACCGGTCACCGGGTACTGACAACACTACATACTAACAATGCGATCGAAACCATTACGCGACTCGAACAACTCGGAATTCCCCGTTATCAGATCAGTGAATCGACCCGCTTAATCATCGCCCAGCGTTTAGTTCGAAAAATATGCCCAATCTGTCACGGTGTTGACCCAACCACTTCCGCCCATGATCCATGCCATTTCTGTCATCAGGGATATCAGGGACGCATCGGTATTTTTGAACTGTTGGAATCGTCAGCAACAGTCGCCCAGCTGATTCTGGAAAAGGCCAGCCCATCACAATGGCTCTCACAGCTCGATTCACTCCACTATTCGGATCTATGGGCCAATGCCAGAGAGCTAGTTGAACTGGGGATCACCTCCGATGAAGAAATACAGCGAGTCTTAGGAAACAACCGTCATGACTGAACATTCATATCAATGGCAAGGGATTGATGCACATGGTCTATCCTGTCAGGGGATCCGCTTAAGTACTTCCGTTGAACAATTACAAAAACAGCTGATCGAAGAACATATCAGCCTGATCCAGGCCCGAAAACAATCCATCTGGCTGCGTCACTGGCGACGTTCGCATCTCTCTTTTAGTGAGCGACAACAATTCACCGAACAAATGGCGACGACCTTACATGCCGGCATTCCATTGGAGCAATCCTTAAAGATGCTCAGTCACCAACATCAAAGCCCCCGCATCGTCTTATTAGCCGAACAAATTCGAATGGCTCTGGAACAGGGCCTCTCTTTGTCTCTGGCACTGCAACAAAGTCGACAATTTTCACCTTTTTATTATCAGTTAATTGCAGCGGCTGAACGTATCGGAGCTCTCGCCACTATTTTTAGCCAACTGCAGCACTATTTAAATGATCAGAGTACGCTCCGACATCAACTCATGAAAGCCTTGTGTTACCCACTCTTCATTCTAATTTTAGCGACCGTGACCCTATTCTTCATGTTCCATTTTATCGTTCCTAAATTTAGGCAACTGTTTAATCAATTACATGCCCCTTTGCCCGTACTCACACAACACGTTATTTGGTTATCAACTCATACCCAATCATTATTGATCAGCCTCATGCTGCTCATTTTAAGCAGCTATTTAACGGCAAAAATAATTCGCCACTACAGGCCGCAACATTGGCGGCAATTACAAGCTATCTGGCTCAAACTTCCGATGATTGGAAAAATCAGACAACTGATTTGGTGGAGTCGAACCAGCACTATTTTAGCCACCACCAGCTGTAGTGGACTGCCGTTACTGACAGGGCTGGAAAATGTATTAGCTATTTGCCAACATCATTATTATCGCCAACAACTTCAAAATGTCATCGAAAGGGTTAAAAGTGGTCAAAGTTTCTATCTAGCTTGCCAATATAGTCAATTATTTACGCCACAAGCCCAGCAACTTATCAATCTTGGGGAAGAAAGTGGAACACTGGACCAAATGCTGGTTAAAATAACCCAACTTTACGAACAGCAATTAACAACAGCCCTTCAGATCGGATTCGATCTAATTGAACCTATCGTTATGGCTGCGATGGGTGCAATCATCGGGACGATTGTCATTGCCATGTATTTACCTATCTTTAATTTAGGGAATATTGTTCATCCCTAATCAACATGGAACCGTTATGCAGCAGCTTACGCAATTCTGGCTACAATTCCCGGTTGAATTCTGGGTATTTGCCATTCTGATCGCCCTCATTATCGGCTCGTTTCTCAATGTTCTCATCTACCGTCTCCCCCTGATGCTACAACGACAATGGCTCAGTGATAGCCAACAGTTTCTGTCTGAACAAGAACAATCCGAGACACCGCTCCCCAGCGGCCGCTTCAATCTCTGGCTTCCTGGATCACAATGCCCTCACTGCCATCATGCCATTCCACCGTGGCTGAATATCCCAGTAATCAGTTGGTTATTATTAAAAGGACGATGTCATTATTGTCAGCACGCTATTGGATGGCACTATCTGCTGATCGAATTAGCTGCGCCACTATTGGTTTACTTCACATTTATTCAATTTGGGATCAGCTATCAATGGCTATTGGCCTGCATATTCGTTTTTAGTTTGTTCACTTTGTCGATGATCGATCTCAAAACCATGTTGCTCCCCGATCAATTGACACTTCCATTACTCTGGCTTGGACTGCTGGTTAATTCTCATCATCTTTTGGTTTCACTAAATGATGCCGTATGGGGAGCAGCACTGGGATATCTATTTTTATGGGGGCTGTACTGGATTTTTAAGTTACTGACCCAGAAAGAAGGACTCGGATACGGTGACTTTAAACTACTGGCCGCCATTGGGGCCTGGTTGGGTTGGCATGCTCTGCCCCTGATACTATTATTGGGATCGATGGCCGGAGCGATCATCGGCCTCATGTTACTAATAACCAAAAAATCCAACCGTCAAACCCCGATACCATTTGGGCCTTTTCTGACATTAGGCACCTATCTCTATCTGTTTGCTGGACAGGGGCTCATCCATAACTACCAACTGCTCTTAGGATATTAATATGATTGTTGCGATAACCGGAGGCATTGCCAGTGGTAAATCAACCGTGGCCGATCTGATCGCTCGACAAGGGATCGATTGCGTCGACGCCGATATAGTCGCTCGGGAGCTCGTCACCCCAGGTGGTGAGGCTTTACAAGAAATCCAACACCACTTTGGCTCATCCATCATCGATGAAAAAGGTACGCTTAACCGAAAAAAACTTCGCGAATTAGTTTTTGCTTCTCCCAAACAACGGATTTGGCTTGAACACTGCCTTCATCCCCGGATCCAAAAAGAGATAGAACGGCAACTCAAAGCGGCAACCAGCGACTATACTTTAATGGTGGTCCCCCTGTTAGTCGGAAGTCCATTGCAAACTTTAGCCGATCGAATTTTAGTGGTGGATATGCCCATCCGTATCCAAATAAGCCGAGTATGCCAACGCGATCAAATCAATGAAGAGCTGGCCCGGCAAATTATCGCTAGCCAAGCAAGCCGAGAACAACGCATCGTGATAGCGGACGATATTCTCGTCAATGACGATTCTCTGCAATCGCTGCAAGCAAAAGCCCTGAAGCTGCATAGAAAATATCTACATCTGGCAAAATCCGATGACAGCCCCGGTAGGACTCTTTAAACTACTATAATCCTTTTAGGTGACAGGTCAGAGTTTACACCGTGCAAAATAAATTAATTTTTGAACACCCGCTTAATGAAAAAGTTCGAACCTATCTTCGGGTTGAAAACCTTTTTGACACTCTGGAACAGACCACAAAAATGCAAGACGCGAGTCAGGTACAGAACTTTTTCCGTACCCTGTTTGATTTAAACGAGGTCTTGGATCGCAGTGAATGGCGTAGCGATTTACTCAAAGATTTAGATAAACAACGTCAACGGCTACGTCAATGGGCCAATTTACCTCAAACGGATACATCAAAAGTTCAAGAAGCCTTAACCAAAGCCAATCAGCTTTTCAGTAAAATTAACCAGCAGCCTAAACTTTCTAATCTGATCAAAGAAGATCGTTTTCTAAACATGCTTCGACAAAGACTCGCACTGCCTGGGGGCGCTTGTAGTTTCGATCTTCCTCAGCTTTATTACTGGTACCACCTCAACGAAGTACAACGTGATGTCGATCTACTTCGTTGGCTCACACCTTTTATGGAAGTCGCATCAGCGATGGGTTTTATACTCAGCATGTTAAGAGGACAGTCGCTTCAAGAATACGTCGTCGCCAAAGGGGGCTTTTATCAGGGACAACGCGAAGGATGCGCCCTGCTGCGTCTGGAAATTTCATCGGAAGTTCCGTGCTTTCCCACCATTAGTGGCCACAAAAATCGCTTTGCGATTAAATTTATGACACTTGATGGCGCAATTCAAAATGATCTAAACTTCTCCCTCACCTGTTGTCGGAGTATTTAATATGAGTAAAACCACGATGGTCCCCTGCCCGACTTGTCATAAACCGAGTGAATATTCCCCTAATAACCCCTGGCGCCCGTTCTGTTGTGAGCGTTGCAAGTTGATCGATTTAGGGGAATGGGCGAATGAAGAAAAAGTGATCCCTGGACGTTCCGTAGCCGAAGATGCAAACCATCCCGATCCAGACCAGTGGGATTATGAATAACGCATTGCAATCGCTTGTAGAATAGGGTGATTCGCCGCCGGGAATTCATAGTGACTCAAATCTTGATAATCAACCCAGCGGATCGGTTGCCCTTCTTTTCCTTCTGCCTGACCCGCGAAGTGCTCAACCCAATAGATATGTAAGATAACCTGCTTATCCGGGTACTGATGCTGGATATCGAACATTTTCTCGCAGCATTCACTCTCGACCTCTAACCCGAGTTCCTCATTTAACTCCCGAACCAGAGCTTGAGGTTGAGATTCATCCGATTCAACTTTACCCCCAGGGAATTCCCATAGCCCACCTTGATGCTGCGTTTCAGAACGTTTTGCAATCAAAATCTGTGCCCCTTTCACTATCACCCCAACAACAACATCGACAGTTTGGTTCATATCTCTGTACTCCCTAAAAACAGAAAAGCCCGGATAAACCGGGCCTTTAAACAATAATTAAGTTAACTCAGACGACCGTGGCATTGCTTATATTTTTTGCCACTACCACATGGACACGGGTCATTACGGCCAATTTTAGCCCCCTGACGAATCACCTGCTGTACTTTAGCATTCTGTTCATCAGTGGCTTCACCATCAGCAAACTGTGAAGATTGCTGCGAACCATGGTGCAAAGCATTCTGATTCTGACGCTCAGCCTGTTCGCGTCGCCGGCGTTCCATTTCTTCAACTTCAGATGGATCCTGAACTTCCACCCGGCTCAACACGCTCACCACATCAGCCTTCAGAGTTTCTAGCATTTGTGTAAACAGCTCAAACGATTCCCGTTTATATTCCTGTTTCGGATCACGCTGCGCATAACCCCGCAGGTGGATCCCCTGACGCAAGTGATCCATCGCCGCTAAATGCTCTTTCCAAAGCTGATCCAGACTCTGTAACATGACGGACTTCTCAAAGCCGCGCATGACTTCTTCACCGACTAAATCAACTTTATGCTGATATTCATCGACGGCATGCTGAACAATTCGTTCCCGAAGTGTTTCTTCATAGAGTTTGTCATCTTCATCCAGCCATTTCTGAATCGGTAAATCTAAACAAAAATCACTTTTCAGATGTTTTTCTAAGCCCGCCACATCCCACATCTCTTCTAGAGATTGAGGCGGAATATACGTATCGATGACCTGATTGAAGACATCCTCCCGGATCACATGAATCGTTTCAGAGATATCATCCGTATCCATTAATTCATTACGCTGTTCATACACAACTTTACGTTGATCATTGGCAACATCGTCAAATTCAAGCAACGATTTACGGATATCAAAGTTACGGCCTTCAACTTTGCGTTGTGCATTTTCAATCGCACGAGAAACCCAGGGATGTTCAATCGCTTCCCCATGTTTCATGCCCAGTTTTTTCATCATCCCGGAAACTCGTTCTGATGCGAAAATACGCATCAACGGATCTTCCATCGAGAGATAAAAACGGCTAGAACCCGGGTCCCCTTGTCGTCCAGCACGGCCACGCAACTGATTGTCAATTCGCCGCGATTCATGACGTTCCGTACCAATAATATGTAAACCACCCGCCGCAATGACTTGCTCGTGCACCTGTTGCCAATCCGCTTTGATTTTAGCAATTTCATTTTCACTGGGTTCTGCCAGCTGAGCTACTTTGGCCTGCCAGTTTCCACCTAAGATAATGTCGGTACCACGACCAGCCATATTGGTCGCAATGGTCACGGCGCCCGGAATACCAGCTTCAGCAATAATTTCAGCTTCACGCTCATGATGCTTCGCATTCAGAACCTGATGCTTAATTTTATTTTTACGCAGTAAATCGGATAAATACTCAGAGTTTTCAATCGATGCCGTCCCAACCAATACCGGCTGTTTACGCTCGATACAACCTTTAATATCTTCAATAATGGCCGCATATTTTTCTTCGGACGTCAGATACACCAGATCGCCCCGGTCTTCACGGATCATCGGTTTATTGGTTGGGATCACAACCGTATCCAAACCGTAGATTTGCTGGAATTCGAACGCTTCGGTATCCGCAGTCCCGGTCATCCCGGCTAATTTTTCATACAAACGGAAATAGTTCTGGAAGGTGATCGAGGCCAGTGTCTGGTTTTCGCTTTGAATTTTAACATGTTCTTTGGCTTCAACGGCCTGATGTAAACCTTCAGACCAACGCCGCCCTTCCATGGTTCGCCCCGTATGTTCATCGACAATGACCACTTCACCTTTTTCGTTCACGATATAATCCACATCGCGTTCAAATAAAGTATGAGCCCGTAGAGCTGCATTCACATGGTGCAACAACGCAATACTAGAAGCCGAATACAGCGACTGCTCTTCTTCCAGCAGGCCGCGTTCATGCAGCAGATCTTCAACAAAAATCTGACCCCGTTCGGTCAAAAAGACCTGCTTGGCTTTTTCATCAACCGTGAAATGCCCATCGCCGGTGTAATCTTCTGAATCTTCTTTATCTTGTTTTTGCAACTGCGGGATCAGCTCATTCACTTGGATATAGAGTTCTGAACTATCTTCCGCCGCCCCGGAAATAATAAGTGGTGTTCGAGCTTCATCAATGAGAATAGAATCCACTTCATCGATCAGCGCATAATGCAAAGGACGCTGTACCCGCTGCTCCGGTGAATAAGCCATGTTATCGCGTAGATAATCGAAACCGAACTCGTTATTGGTCCCATAGGTAATATCCGCCTGATACGCCGCTAATTTTTCTTCCGGTTCCATATTGGCGATATTGACTGCGACACTGATGCCCAGAAAATCAAATAATGGCCGGTTTGATTCGGCGTCACGTTGCGCCAAATAATCGTTCACGGTAATAACATGCACACCTTTACCGGTCAGCGCATTCAGATAAGCGGGTAAGGTTGCGGTCAGCGTTTTACCTTCACCAGTCCGCATTTCTGCAATTTTGCTGTCATTGAGAACCATGCCACCGATTAACTGAACGTCGAAATGGCGCATGCCAAAGACACGTTTCGAAGCTTCTCGAACCGTTGCAAATGCTTCAGGTAATAAGGCATCGACACTTTCGCCGTTAGATAAACGTTCCCGAAATTCGGCTGTTTTAGCCTGTAAGTCCTGATCGTTCAAAGCTTCAAATTTCGGTTCCATCTCATTGATCTGCCGAACGATCTTACGTAATTGTTTAATGGTGCGCTGGTTACGACTACCAATAACTTTGGTGAGAATTTTACTAATCATGCGTATTTTCTTATGTAAACCATCAAATTAAGATTTTTTAATCCGGCGTTCCATATACGACACCGGATTAAGATGTTGACCATTATGTAATACTTCAAAATGAACATGTGGCCCGGTCGACCGTCCTGTTGACCCCATCAGTGCAATAATCTCTCCCTTTGTCACGACGTCGCCAACCTGGACAAGGACTTTCTGAGTATGCGCATAACGAGTCACCATACCATTACCATGTTCAATCTCAACCATATTACCGAAACCGAATCGTTTACCGGCCCAACTGACAACGCCAGCAGCAACCGAATGGATCTGAACCCCTTCTGTTCCGGCAATATCAACCCCTTCATGATAACGGTAGCGCCCCGTAAACGGATCCCGCCGTCGTCCATAAGGTGAGGATAACCAAACTCCCTTTTCCCAGGCAGGCCAACCTGAAATATACGAGATATCTTTAAGATGGCGACGCTCAGCGGTTAATTCAACCATAGCCGTCTGATTTTGTGTGATTTGGAACTGTTTTTGCAACAACTGTAACCAACTCTGGGCTGTTCCAAGGTGAGTTACATCCAAATTTAACACCGGAGAAGCGGTAGGTGTTAATGTTACACCAATTTTGTGACTTAACTGTGATAACAGCTGATGTTGCTCAGCCAATTGCTCAGCCATCATACCTACCTGCCACTGTAGTGAACTCTGTTGAGCCTGGACCACACTATTCGTGAACGGCCCCGCTTCAGGTCGGTTTAACTGAGCCAGCAATTGCTGATTATTGACTACAAGCTGTTGGTATTTATAAATACCGTATCCGATAAAAATCGCACCGAGAAGAATGATTAAACTCACCATCCCGATAAAAGGCCAAACCGGTATCGTACGGACTCGACGTTGTTGTTTAACTGCGTATACTAAAGCCAATCTCATATTATTAATCTATCATTCTTTATTATGGCGAAACGTATTCATCAACCCATCGATCTGGATCACCTATTACATAATAGGCAGTTTTCTCATTTCAAAGAATCCATTCAACAGCGACGTCAATTACAGTTACAAACGCAACAGATCCTAAGCAAATTTCATATTCAGAATTGCCAGCTGGTTGAACTGAGCCACGGCAAAGCTTTAATTGCGACCCCTTCAGCCGCATGGCTAACCCGGCTACAGCAATTAAAGTCTGTATTACTGTCAGAATTTCGGCAGACTTATCCCGGATTAATTACGCTTGAATTTAAGATAAATCCCAAGTTGGCTAGCATTAAACCAGAACCCGTACCAAAAATCATTAATGATCGCAAAATAAGCCCGCAGAGTGCAGAGTACATCAATCAAGTAGCGGAGCATATGCCTGCAGAATTATCAGAAAAGATGAAGAGAATAGCGGCACTTTGCGGAGAGAAAAGGAAGTAGTGCCGCTATTTTAATGTGTAATCAGCCTGTAAAGCTAAAAAGCTGGAATAGGCTGTGTATAAGCTACTGGAACATCGGCTGTTTCATCGTCGAAAGTTACAATCTCATAGGCTTGAGGTGTAGCCAACAACTGACGCGCCAACATATTATTCAACGCATGGCCCGATTTATAAGCACATAAGTGTCCCAAAATCGAATGTCCGGTCAGTGATAAATCACCAATAGCATCCAATACCTTATGCTTCACGAACTCGTCGTCATAACGAAGCCCTTCTTCGTTAATAATCCGATATTCATCCAACACAATCGCATTGTCCAAACTACCGCCCAGCGCCAAATTCTGAGATTGCATAAACTCAACATCCCGCAAAAAACAGAACGTCCGAGCCCGACTCAGTTCTTTAACGAATTTCAGGCTATCGAAATCCATCGACAAACTCTGATTACGACCTGCAATCGCCGGGTGCTGGAAATCAATGTCAAAATCGATCTTAAATCCGGCAGGATTTGGCCGCAATTCAGCCCATTTGCCACCATCGCCTTCTACTCGAACCGTTTCTTTAATTCTTAAAAAACGTTTCAGCGCATTCTGCTCTTCGAAACCAGCAGACTGCAATAAAAAGACAAATGGACTTGAGCTTCCATCCATAATCGGCACTTCAGGCGCGTCGACTTCAATCACCACATTATCCAAGCCCAATGCGGCAATAGCGGATAACAAATGCTCAACGGTCGCAATGCGTTGCCCGTTTTCATTCGCTAACCCTGTACACAACATTGTATCTCGAACTAAATCAGCTCGCGCTGGAATGACTGCAATCGGATCCAGATCCACCCGGTGGAAAACGATTCCCGTATTAACCGGTGCCGGATTGAGAGCAATGGTCACCTTGTTGCCTGAATGCAAACCAATCCCTGTTGCCTTAACAGGTTTAGCTAAAGTTCGCTGTTTAATCATGGGCATCAAAACCTCTCGTCAAATCCGGCCGATAGAAATTGGTCGGACATGTTATCATAATTTTAGGCCAATGTGCAGCATTACGACAACTTAGTCAGCCTGACGACGTAAAAATGCTGGAATATCTAAATATTCTAAATCATTTTTCTGTTCAGGCGCTGCTCCTGGATGGCCACCACCAACCGCAGCTTTTTCTTCAGGTACGGGTACTGAATTGCCTTGCATACCAGATGCCATTTGTACCTGTGGTTTAGGCGTTTCTTTCACACTGCTATTCACCAGTGTGATATCCGGCCGTCGTTCAGCACCGATCCCAGTAGCAACCACTGTGACACGAAGCTCTTCACTCATCTCAGGATCAATAACCGCACCGACCACAACGGTTGCATTTTCTGACGCAAATGCTTTTACCGCATTCCCCACAGTTTCAAATTCTTCGATACTCATATCGAAACCAGCCGTGATATTCACCAAAATACCACGAGCCCCCGCCAAATCGACATCTTCCAGTAATGGGCTTGAAATCGCAGTTTCAGCCGCTTCTTCAGCGCGATCATCGCCTTTGGCAATCCCGGTTCCCATCATTGCTGTACCCATTTCCCGCATGACAGTACGCACATCGGCAAAGTCAACGTTAATCAGACCCGGACGAGTAATCAGTTCTGCAATCCCCTGCACGGAACCCAGCAACACATTATTGGCTGCTTTAAAGGCATCCAACAGTGAAACACCACGCCCCAGAACTTTAAGTAACTTATCATTCGGGATGGTAATCAATGAATCGACACTTTTACTTAATTCATCAATACCACTTTGAGCAAAGCCGCTGCGTTTTTTACCTTCAAACGCAAAAGGTCGAGTCACAACGGCCACGGTCAGAATACCTAGCTCTTTCGCGACTTCAGCCACTACTGGAGCAGCCCCTGTGCCGGTACCACCGCCCATACCTGCTGCGATAAATACCATATCGGCACCACTTAGCAAATCTTGAATCTGTTCACGATCTTCAGTGGCTGCATCCCGACCGACTTCAGGATTTGCACCCGCACCGAGCCCTTTGGTAATACTGCTACCAATCTGCAATGTTTTATCTGCAGACGAATTGCGCAGTGCCTGTGCATCGGTATTAATTGCAATAAATTCCACACCTTCAATGGATTGTTGCACCATATGCTCAACGGCGTTGCCACCGCCACCGCCCACACCGACCACCTTAATAACGGCTTCGTCAGTATGACTATCCATAATTTCAAACATAACTCTCTCTCCGCATTTAAAAATTCATCAAGTGATGACTAAAATTCACCCTGGAACCAGCTTTGCAGCCGTTTCAATAAACTTCCTACAGAACGGGATGCTTTATCATCGGTAAAGCGTTCATAGCGATTTTCCCTTCCATAATGCAACAGGCCAACAGCCGTTGCGTACGTTGCTGACTGAACATATTCCGTGAGACCAGCGATCCGCTCAGGCTGCCCGACCCGAACTTGGCACTGCAAAATTTGCTCAGCACATTCAACAATTCCTTCCATTTGAGCCGCGCCGCCGGTAAGGACAACCCCTGCTCCAAATTGGTGTTTAACACCTTGTTTTTTTAATTTATCCCGCAACTCATCTAATTCAGCTTTCACCATACCCAGCAATTCACTGTAACGGGGCTCAATGACTTCCGCTAAAGTCTGTCGCTGTAAACTACGTGCGGGACGACCACCGACACTAGGGACCTCAATGGTTTCATCACGACTCACCAATTGCCCCATGGCACATCCATACTGGACTTTCACATTTTCAGCATCACTTAAAGGCGTTCCAAATGCATAAGCGATATCACTAGTCACAGAATTTCCAGCATAGGGGATCACGGTGGTATGTCGCAGTGCTCCGCCGGTATAAGCCGCCAAATCCATTGTGCCTGCCCCCATATCTACCAGACAGACACCTAATTCTTTTTCATCTTCAGTCAATACAGCATAACTAGAAGCCAAGGCTGAAAAAATCAGCTGTTCCACTTTCAGCCCACACCGTTCAACACATTTGACGATATTGCGAGCCATATCATTGTGGCAAGTAATCAAATGAACTTTGGCTTCCATACGGACCCCAGACAGACCAATTGGATTTTTAATCCCTTCCTGATAGTCAATGGCAAATTCCTGAGGTAGGACATGCAACACTCGATGTTCATCTTTTAACCGAACCGACTTCGCAGTATGAATTGCATTATCAACATCCTCTTGAGTCACTTCATCTTCATTAATCGGGACCATGCCTTTTTCATTCAGACAACTGATATGTTTTCCTGAAACACCTAAATAAACGGAACTTATCTGATAATCCGCCATCAGTTCAGCTTCATTTACCGCACGCTGAACCGATTTAACCACGGCTTCCAGATCATTAACGCCCCCTTTATCCATCCCTTTGGCCGGATGACTGCCAACCCCAATAATATTCAGTTGGTTATCCGGCAGAATTTCACCAATCAACACCGCAACTTTAGAGCTGCCTATATCGAGGCCTACTATGAGATTTTTATCTGTTGTTTTGGTCATTCTCTGTCGAATCCTGTTGCTTCTTCCAACCGATCGCTAATCCATTGTTATAGCGTAAATCCGCATAAGCCATCTTTTCTGGATGCAATTGATTATAAAGTTTTACAAATCGTTGCAATCGTTCCATCCGGTCTTTCTGGACCAGCCTCAATTCTATCCCGTTCGATAGTGTCACTACCCACGAATCACGCTCGTTCAAAGTGACCGAACGTATCGTTAATTTTAATCCGGCAACGATCTGCTGCATCTGTTGCCAATTTTCCAAAACCTTAGGCGCTTCATCATCCGGGCCATGTAACGACACCAAAGGCTCTTGTAACCGAGTCTGAGGCGCATCAAAAATCACCCCTTGCGTATTTAATAACGCTGCATTATTCCAGTGGGCGACAGGCTCTTGCTCCTGTAAAAACACCCTTAACTTATTAGGCCATTGCTTTCGCACGCTGGCCTGCTGCACCCACGGCAATGCCACTAACGCCTGCTGAACTTTATTCACATCCAGCGTAAAAAAGTTGCCCGACTTTGGGACATTAGCTAACGCCCGCTGCAAATCGGCATCCTCAACATACTGCCGTTTTCCTGAAATCAGGATTTCGGTCATCGGCATTAACCGGCTATTGCTAAGCCGCTGGTAGATAGCCCAGCATCCCCAACTGATGGAAACAATAACTACGATAAAAAAGAACAATCCTCCCAGACGCTTAAGATCAACTTCTCTGAAATTTTTGCTCATTCGCAGCCGTGGTATCCATCTCACCGTATTGAGTTTCCTATCACTTTTTGGTGCAAATTTAACATTATACCGCCCACTGAATTACCTTTAAATGCTCTATCTAATTCATTTTTAGCCAAATTTTTAAATTAGGGGCCACGAATATCCTTCTATAGCCCAGCTTCAGAGCCTTTCATTTTGTCAATATTCAGTTCCAGCTCTGCCAAACGGCGGGCCAACATTCCAATATTTCCGGCACCTTGTGTAATCACCAAATCATTATCAGCTACCACCTCAGATAAACATCTCGGCAGTTCCTCTGGTGATGCAACATAAATAGGTTCGATCCCGCGTTGCCGAAGCGAACGGCAAAGCGCTCGGCTATCAACTCCAGCAATCGGCTCCTCTCCGGCGCTATAAACTTCCAAAAGTAACAACTGATCGACCTGACTGAGCACTTTAATAAAATCCTCATAAAGATCCCGGGTCCGCGTATACCGATGTGGCTGATAAGCCATCACTAAACGCCGATCAGGCCAAGCTTGCCGAGCTGCAGCAATAGTTGCCGCCACTTCAGTCGGATGATGACCGTAATCATCCAGTAAAATAGCCCGGCCACGACCCGTTTCAAATTCACCATATTGCTGAAAGCGACGGCCAATGCCTTGGAATTTATTCAACGCGGCCACAATAAATTCATCGGCGATCCCATCTTCACTCGCAATCGCAATCGATGCTGCGGCATTAAGCGCATTATGCCGCCCTGGCATCGCCAGATCGATCGACAAGGGTTCCCGATTCACTCGAATGACATCGAAAGTACACCGATCCCGATGTTGCTCAAAATTCTCAATCCGCACATCAACATCATCGGAAAAACCATAGGTAATCACCTGACGCCCAACTTGTTCGATCAATGCACGAACCACTGGATCGTCACCACACATCACAGCAACCCCATAAAAAGGCAAGTTATGTAAAAACTTGATAAAAGTTTCCTGCAACTGCTGAAAATCACCACCGTAGGTATCCATATGATCCGCTTCAATATTAGTCACAACGGCCATCATCGGTTGTAAATGTAGAAACGATGCATCGCTCTCGTCTGCTTCGGCGATCAAATAACGACTCGATCCTAACCGAGCATTGGTCCCAGCACTATTGAGCAGCCCACCAATCACAAAAGTTGGGTCCCGCTGAGCTTCGGCATAGATCGATGCGATCAAACTCGTCGTCGTCGTTTTGCCATGAGTCCCGGCAATGGCGACCCCATGCCGATACCGCATCAACTCCGCTAACATTTCAGCCCGCCGCACCACCGGGATCCGCTGAGCTTTGGCTGCTAAAACTTCCGGATTATCATCATGAATAGCCGATGAAACGACGACCACACTCGCTCCGACTACATTTTCAGCATGATGTTCATAAAAAATAGTGGCACCAATGCGACTTAAGCGTTCCGTCATCAAATTATGCTGCCGATCCGAGCCGGTCACCTGATAGCCTTCATTAGCTAATACTTCCGCAATACCGCCCATGCCAGCACCACCGATACCAACAAAATGGATCCGTTTCACCCGGCGCATTTCCGGGATCATCAACCGTAATTTAGCTAATTCAACTTTTGTCATTTATTTACTCTTTTTTATCCACTGTTGGCAGATCCCGGCCACTTGCTGGGCCGCATCGGTAACCGCCAATTCAAGCGCTTTATGGGACATCTGCTCACGCAGTTGTGGCGATGAAAGCTCTTGTAATAATTCACTTAACTGCAACGCATATAGTTGAGACTGGGGTAAAATTCGAGCCGCACCACAATCTGCTAAAAACGCTGCATTCCGAGTTTGATGATCATCAACGGCATGAGGCAACGGGACAAATACCGCAGGCAATCCAGCCGACGCTAACTCGGAGACCGTCAGAGCCCCGGCCCGACAGATCACTAAATCAGCCCACTGATAAGCCTCAGCCATATCATCAATAAATTCTTCAACCTGAACCTGATTGACACCTAACGCTCGATACCGTTGCAACGTATCTTCTACATTGCCTCGCCCAACCTGATGGCGTACCTGCAGAGCTAAATTGCCACAAGATTGAATCGCGCCAGGAAGCTGTTCATTTAAAACCTGAGCGCCGAGACTGCCCCCAACGATCAAGATATTCATTCTCTGTGTAAAAATGCGAACCCGCTGACCGACGGCCAATACATCTTGACGCACCGGATTTCCAACCACGATCCCTTTGTCCAAAACTCCCGGGAAAGCCGTTAACACCTGATTCGCCATACGGCTTAACCAACGATTGGTCATGCCAGCCACAGCATTCTGTTCATGGATCAACAACGGGATCCCCATCAGTCGAGCCGCAACACCACCGGGACCGCTGGCGAATCCCCCCATCCCCAGTACGACATTCGGACGAATTCGTTTCATCACCCGACGAGCCTGACAAATCGCTTTCAATATCTTCCAGGGAGCCACTAACTTACGAAGCACGCCGTTTCCCCGAACGCCTTTAATATCTAAAAATTCAATATCAAAGCCATACTTGGGCACTAAATCCGCTTCCATCCGGGTAGATGTTCCCAACCAAGTCACCTGCCATCCCTGAGCTCGTAATAAGCGAGCTACAGCTAATCCAGGAAATACATGGCCGCCGGTTCCACCAGCCATCACCAATAAATGGGGGGCTTGCTGATTCATAAAGCATCCCTCCGATGAGCAGGTTGACGAGCCAAACGCCACTCATAATCAATACGTAACAATAATCCGATTGCGATAGACATCACGAGTAAACTGGAGCCCCCATAGCTCACCAAAGGTAACGTTAATCCTTTTGTCGGTAACATTCCGGAAGCCGCCCCAATATTGACCGCACTTTGAAAAGCAATCCAAATACCGATCCCGCAAGCGAGATAACCTTCAAAGGGTTGTTCGCTTTGCAAAGCCCGACGACCAATGGCTATCGCTTTATAAGCGAGCCAGATAAATAACAGCAAAACGATACAAACGCCAATAAATCCAAGTTCCTCTGCCAAAATAGCCATCACGAAATCGGTATGTGCTTCTGGCAAATATTCCAGCTTGAGTACTGAATTTCCAAGCCCCTCTCCAAACCATTGTCCCCGACCAAATGCCATCAGAGATTGGGTTAGCTGATAACCACTACCGAAAGGGTCCTGCCAAGGATCCAAAAACGAAGTGACCCGGCGTAATCGATAAGGCTCCGTCACAATCAGGAGTCCCACCGAAAGCATGCCCGTTAATAACAGGCCAAAAAACTGAACCAGCTTAGCCCCAGCAATAAATAACATGCCGATCGTGGTGACAAACATCACCACGACCGTTCCTAAATCGGGCTGCGCCAGAATCATAATCGCCAACACAAACAACACCGCCAGCGGTTTCACAAACCCTTTCAAATTCTCGCGAACTTCGTGGTGCCGACGCACCAGATAACCGGATAAATAGGCAAACAAAGCCAATTTGGCAAATTCTGCCGGCTGTACGTTAAAAGGCCCAAACCCTAACCAACGAGCACTCCCGTTAACACTGCGTCCGACGACCAGCACCGCCAGTAAGGCCAACATAGCCACCAGCAAAAATTTCGAATTATGCTGTTGCCACCAACTCACCGGGCTTTGCACCGTCAGCGCCATCACCACTAAACAAATCACAATGTAAACTGCATGGCGCTGCACAAAAATAAACGGATGATGATGCAAGGCCATACTCTCAGCAATTGATGCCGAAGCCACCATGACCAGTCCCAAACACAACAGACCCAATGCCAAAAGCAGCAGCTGACGATCATAGAGCCGCGAATCCTTATCTGGATCGTCAAGCACCCAACGAATCGCGCTCACAGGCCAAAGCAGGGTCGTTAGGGATTTCATAATGCACCGACCAACTGACGAAAATGCTCGCCACGCTGTTCAAAACCGTTATACATATCCCAACTGGCACACGCAGGAGACAATAATACGCGATCCCCTTCCCGTGCCTGACGCGCACACCATTGAATCGCTTCAGCCAAATCAGCGACTCGTTGTGCACTTGGAAAGACAGCCTGGATCTGATCGGCATCCCGACCAAATAAAACCACGCCGCCAAGCGGTTGCAACCAAGGTGCTAATTCACTGAAATCAGCCCCTTTTCCATCGCCTCCGGCAATCAACCAAGTTTGTCCCGGTTCATTCGCGAACCCTTGCAGTGCCGCAACCGTTGCGCCGATATTGGTCGCTTTAGAATCATTGATCCAACGAATCCCTCGGGTTATCGCAACTAATTCACAGCGATGGGCCAATCCGGAAAAACGCTTCAAAACGCTGATCATCGCTTCTCTCGGGATCCCGGCTGCATCACCTAATGCGATGGCGGCCAAAGCATTAGCCCAATTATGACGACCACTCATCCGTAATTCTCGACAAGGGAGCAATGCCTGCGATCCAGCCATCAACGTTGGCTCAAGCCCCCCGATCCAATAATCACTCTGCTGAGCCAAAGAAAACTGCACCAGATGCTCTGGCTCAATAGGATATGTTTGAGCATCATCCGCATTCACAACACAAACCTGGCAATGTCGATATATCCGCCGTTTCGCCGCACCATAAGCAGCTAAATCATCGTAGCGGTTCATATGATCGGCACTGACATTCAAAACCGTCGCCCCACAAAGCTGCAGCGAATCCGTAGTTTCCAGCTGAAAACTAGATAATTCCAGCACATACAGAGCTGCCGGTTGCGCTAATAAATCCAATGCCGGAGTTCCGATATTGCCCCCGACGGCCACCTGGATCCCTGCTTCCCGAGCCATTTCACCAACTAACGTGGTAACCGTTGTCTTACCGTTACTCCCAGTAATACCTATCACCGGAGCCTTCACCGCCAATGCAAATAACTCAATATCGCCAATGACTTGTTTTCCCTGAGTTCGGAGCGATTCAAACAACGGGGTCTGCACCGAAATTCCCGGACTCACAATCAATACATCACACTCACCAACCAGCTTTTGATCCAGTGCGCCGGTGTGTAAAAGGAGCGATTTGGGTAATTGATCCGCCAAAGCCGGATGCTCACGGGTATCAAACACAACCGGAGTAATATCTTGAGCCACTAAATAGCGAACCACCGATAATCCAGTCTGACCGAGACCTATCACGCCATATGTCAATGTCTGATCTAATGCCATCTTATTCTCCTTAACGGACTTTCAGGGTCACAAGCCCGATAAGCACTAAAATCAATGAAATAATCCAAAACCGTACAATTACCCGCGTTTCAGGCCAGCCTTTCAATTCATAATGATGATGGATCGGAGCCATCCGGAAAATTCGCTGCCCCCTGAGCTTATAAGACCCTACCTGCAAGATGACCGAAATCGTTTCAACGACAAACAAGCCCCCCATAATCACTAACAAGAACTCCTGTCGTACCAACACGGCCACAGCCCCTAATGCCGCACCAATCGACAAGGAACCCACATCGCCCATGAAAACCTGTGCCGGATAGGTGTTAAACCATAGGAAAGCAAGCCCCGCCCCAGCCAAAGCCGTACACACAATCACTAATTCACTCGCTTGTGGGACATAAGGAATAAATAAATATTCTGAAAAGTGGCTATTGCCGGTCAGCCAAGCTACGAGCGCAAAGGCCCCAGCCACCATAACCGATGGCATAATAGCCAAACCATCTAAACCATCGGTTAAATTGACGGCATTACTACTGCCCACAATGACAAAATAGGTTAGCGGAATGAAAACCCATCCTAACTGAGGCATTACTTCTTTAATAAAGGGTAATACCAGCTGGGTTTGACTCGGCGAATCGGCCATGCAATAGATAAAAATACCGACACTTAAAGCCACCACTGACTGCCAAAAATATTTCCAGCGAGCGACTAAACCATCGGTATTTTTGCGTACTACTTTCCGGTAATCATCAATAAAGCCAATCAGCCCATAGCTACCGAACACATACAACATAATCCAGACATAGGAATTATCCAACCGAGCCCAAAGCAGCGTCGACAGAAAAACCGCCCCGATAATCATCGTACCGCCCATCGTTGGCGTGCCCGATTTGGATAAATGGGTTTTAGGACCATCATCACGGACCGTCTGACCGATCTGCAACTGCTGGAGCCGACTAATCATTTTAGGACCAATCCATAAGCCAAAAATCAACGCCGTCAGAAGCCCCAGAATAGCTCTGAACGATAAATAACTGAAAAGTGCAAAAGCATGGATATACGGTTCAAGGCACCCAGCTAACCAAACTAACATTAATTGACCCTATTAAATTGTTGTTGTAAAAAACGAACGGTTTGCTCCATTTGACTACTTCGGGAGCCTTTAATCACAACACAACAGGGCTGACCAGCCTGTTGGCATTTTTGTAAAACATCCAGTAAATTTCGCTGAAGCTGCGATTGTGTCACAAAATAATGACCCCGTTCACCCGCGGCAATCACCGCATTTTGCATCAACGGCCCGGTTGCCATCAGCCGCAGTTGCCGTTCATGGATCTCTTCTCCCAACTGACGATGAGCACTTACCGCAAGTTCACCTAATTCGCCCATATCTCCGGCGACCAGTATCGCTTCACCGGGGAACCGACAAAGCACATCCAGCGCGGCTGTAAATGAACTAGGGTTTGCGTTATAAGTATCATCAAACACAGTGACGTATTCACTTAACGGTAATCGGCGCAAACGACCTGCCACGCCACTAAATTCACTGAGCACCCGCCCGATCACCGGAAGGGAAATCCCCATTTGCAAGGCGACAGCCGCAGCTGCACAACTATTTTTAACGCTATGCTCCCCGGGGACCTGCAAACGTACTGATACCGAATTTTGCTGATACCATAATTCAAACTGATAACAACCATCAGACAAACGCTGCCGAGCCTGGGTATACACATCAGCCGGCGCATCGAGAGCAAAGGTCATGCATTGAGCCGGTGCCGCCCGCTGTACAAATAAATCCTGATACGGGCTATTCGCTTCAAAAATGGCACTACCGCGTTCATCAAGCTGCGTAAAAATCTCACTCTTGGCTTGAGCGACCCCATCTCGGCTACCAAACCCTTCAATATGCGCATCACCAATATTATTAATCAGTGCCACATCCGGTTTCGCGATCCCTACGGTATAAGCGATCTCACCGGGATGATTAGCCCCCAATTCAACCACAATAGCCTGATGTTCCGGAGTCAATCGCAATAAAGTTAGAGGGAGGCCAATATCATTATTAAAATTACCCTGCGTAGCCAGCACATCGAATTGAGTTCGCAAAATAGCGGATAACATTTCTTTGACGGTGGTTTTACCATTACTGCCAGTAATCGCCGCAACGGTTCCAATAAATTGCTGGCGTTGCCATGCAGCAATTTTTCCAAGAGCGATCCGAGTATCATCGACCCGAACCTGAGCAATATCGATATCCACCCAATGTTCAACTAAAACTGCACGAGCCCCTTGCTCGTACACAGACTGAACATAGTTGTGACCATCAAAATGTTCACCGACTAAAGCGATAAACAGTTGGTCCGGAGTAATTTGCCGACTATCGGTCGATATACTATGTATCGAGACACTGTCTCCCCGGACTTCACCTGCGCAAACCTGAGCAATCTGAGCGAGTGTCATAGTTAGCATAGTTGCGCCTCCAAAAGCTGTTGCACGATACGTCGTTCATCATACGGACGTTTCTCATGCCCTATAATTTGGTAATCTTCGTGCCCTTTCCCTGCCAGCAAAATCATGTCTGTTTCGCCAGCTAGTGACAGTGCATCCTTTAAAGCCTGCTGGCGATCCAACTGGATCCGAACAGCCTTCAAATCATTAAATCCCGGTAAAATATCCGCCACAATGGCCTCTGGGGATTCGGTGCGCGGATTATCATTAGTGACGATCACCCAATCGGCATTCTGTTCAGCCGCTGCGGCCATTAATGGTCGTTTGCCTCGATCCCGGTCCCCACCACAGCCAAAAATACAAATGAGTTGTCCCTTACAATGCTCTCTCACTCCTTGCAGTGCTTTCGCTAAAGCATCCGGGGTATGCGCATAATCAACAACAACTTGAGTATTCCCGGTAAACAGTTCCATTCGCCCGGGAACATTGTGCAATTGCTGACAAAGCTGCAACATCGATGGCGTTAATAACGCCAAGCCATCTAAACAACTCACGGCGGCAAGGGTATTACTGATATTAAAGCGTCCTAATAGCGGAATTTGCAGCGTTTGCGTCGAAGCAGGGCCGTGGATTTCAATTTCTGATCCGGTCGGCATCAATGCCAGCAAATGCGCTGTCCAGTCAGCGTCTGATTCCAAGCTATAACTGATAGCGCCGGCATATTGGCGAAGTAACTGTTGTCCAAAGGGATCATCCCGATTAATCACCTGAACCCGATTTCGAGTCATCTCAAACAATCGCGCTTTTGCCGCACCATAAGCTTCCATGGTTCCGTGGTAATCAAGGTGATCTCGGGTTAGATTGGTAAAAACAGCGGCACTAAATGGGATCCCATCCACACGTCCTTGAGCTAATCCATGAGACGAAACTTCCATTGCCACCAGTTCAATGCCCTGCGTCGCAAATTCATGTAACTGACGGTAGATAGTAAAAATATCAGCAGTCGTGTTGATCGCTCCACTTAACTGTCCAAGACGACCATTCCCCAAAGTTCCCATGACCGCTGACTGAATTCCGGAGAGTTGTGCCAAAGAAGCAATCAAATGCGTCGTGGTACTTTTACCATTGGTGCCAGTCACACCCACGATATATCGGGGTAAATCGACATAATAACGCCGTGCCAACTGAGCTAACCGGTCTTTAAGATCATAACAGTAGATAACCGGAACATGCTGAGACCAACGCAGTGAACCATGTTCATGCTCATCTTCAGTTTCTGCCAATACCGCACTAGCTCCAGCGTGAATGGCCGCTTCAATATAGCGACGACCATCACTGGCTATCCCTTGAATCGCCACAAACAGCGCATCCGAGGTAACCTGACGGCTATCAATCACAATCGAGCGAATTTCGATACGCTGAGCATCCTCGGCTAAATCAGCCGAAAACCAATCTGTCATCAGTTGTGATAACTTAGCCTTCATTGTTAGACTCCGACGATTCATCCAGAGAAACCAGATGGATCCCATTACCATCAGGTGGAATATTCAAATAACGAAGGCTACCGGACATCACTTTCGCAAATACAGGAGCGGCAACCTGCCCGCCATAATAGTGATCGCCTTGCGGGTTGTTGATGACCACGGAGATAGCTAGGCGCGGATGTGTCACCGGTGCCACACCGGCAAAAAGCGCCACATAGTTATCACTATATCCACCGGCATGGGCTTTACGACTGGTACCGGTTTTACCCGCCACTTGATATCCGGGAACCTGGGCCTTAGAACCAGTACCGTCATCACTGACTACCGATTCGAGCATTTTTAAAACCATTCGAGCATTTTTTTCACTAAAGACTCGTTTTCCTTCAGGCGGTGTATCTACTTTCAGAATCGAAACCGGTCGGTTAATACCACCACTGCCTAAAGTGGCGTAAGCATGCGCCAGTTGCAGTGGAGAAACTGTCAATCCATACCCAAAAGCAATCGTTGCCAGTTCAAAATCAGACCATCGCCGCCGCTGAGGGATCACCCCGGTCGTTTCACCATCAAGGCCCAATCCCAAAACATTCCCGAATCCCACATCATAGTAGGTATGCAAAAGAGGCATCACGCCAGTTCGAATCGCTAGAGTAGCTGCCCCAATATTGCTTGATCGCTCCAGGATCTTCGTCAACGTCATATTGCCGAGCACTTCATCATCCCGGACTTTATGCCCGCTAATTGAAATATAACCGGGATTATTATTGATAATGGTATTTCGGTTCGCCTTGCCTTGCTCTAAGGCAGTCAGAACCGTAAATGGTTTCATTGTCGAGCCCGGCTCATAGGCATCTGTGACCGCTCGGTTACGATAGCGATAGCTTTGGAGCTGGCTGCGATCGTTAGGGTTAAACGAAGGACTATTGGCCATGGCCAACACTTCACCGGTATGAATGTCAATCACAACCACACTTCCCGAAGTGGCTCCGGAGGCTTCAACTTCGCGCTTGATCTCCCGATAAGCTAAAGTTTGGATCCGTTGATCCAAACTTAAATGAATATCATGTCCCGATTGTTGTTGCTTAATTACCGACAGATCTTCAATGGTCCGACCTAGCCGATCTTTTCGGACAACTCGTTCACCGGACTGCCCGGTGAGCCATTTGTCATAGGCGAGTTCAACCCCTTCCTGACCATGATCATCGATGTTAGTAAAACCAACCAGATGAGCACTAATTTCACCTGCCGGATAAAAACGTCGTGATTCAGGTTTGAGATAAACACCGGGAAGATTCAATTCTTGAATAAAATGACCTAACGCAGGATTCACCTGACGTTTCAGATATACAAAACGTCGTTTGGGATTACTGATCCGCTGCTGGAGTTCAGCCGGGTCCAAATGCAAGGCTTCGGCTAAAGCTTTCCACTTACGGGTCTGCGCTAAACTATCGGTTTGAGCAATACGCTTCGGATCAGCCCACACCGCCCGAACTGCAACGCTGACCGCCAGTTCATTGCCGTTACGATCTGTGATCATCCCGCGTTGCTCTTGCGTTTTTTCGGTTCGGACTGAGCGCATGTCCCCCTGAGTAATCAGGGTTTTAGAATCCACAACCTGAATAAAAGCGACTCGACCAACCAAAGCCAAAAAGACAGCCGCAATCGAGCCGAGCACCATATAAATGCGCCAGCGAATAAATAATTGGGATGACTTAGGCTTGCGTCTCATGATCTTTTACGGAGTCACTAAGACTTCATCATCCGGTTGCGGCCTGACCATCTGCAACCGCTGCTGGGCAAGCTGTTCAATTCGATTATGTTCATCTAATGCGTTTTCTTCTATGAGTAAATGTCGCCAATCATTATTTAAACTATCCCGTTGCTCACCTAATTCAGAACGCTGAACAATAAGCATCCGAGTATTCTGTGTTACGACAACCACCGCCAGAGCCGTCATCAAACAAGCGACAGCCAGTATCCATAGCCATTTAAAATGCTTGAGATCCCGCCAGATAATTTTTAACGGACTGGGATTTCGAGCACGTTGGTTCATACCAGCCGCTCCGCGACCCGTAATACCGAACTTCGGGCACGACTATTATCTTCGACCTCCTGAGCCGATGGCTTCATCGCTTTACCAATGGCTTTCAAAGTCCGGCCTTCATTTAATTGCGCTTCAGTCAACGGCAGGTCAGGCGGATAATCCTTCCCTTTCTGTTGCTGACGAATAAAGCGTTTAACCAATCGGTCTTCTAGTGAATGAAAACTGATCACCGATAATCGCCCCTGAGGAGCCAATATAGAAACAGCACCTTGTAAGGCTTGCTGGATTTCATCTAATTCACTATTAATATAAATTCGGATGGCCTGAAAACTACGAGTTGCCGGATGCTTATGTTTTTCCTTAACCGGCATCGCTTCACTAATCAACTCAGCTAACTCAACAGTTCGCTGAAGAGGTGCTACTTCTCGCCGGGCCACGATCGCCGTCGCAATCCGCTTCGCAAAACGTTCTTCACCAAAGGTTTTCAAAACCCAGCTCATATCTTCTAAGCTGGCATGATTGAGCCACTGTGCGGCTGACTGGCCATGCTCTGGATCCATCCGCATGTCCAAAGGACCATCGCGTAAAAAACTGAATCCCCGACTCGCATCATCGAGCTGTGGCGACGAAACACCTAGATCAAATAACACCCCATCGATCTTTCCGGTTAAATTCAGGGCCTGAATATAACCTTCAATTCCCGAAAAAGGCCCTTGCAATACCGTGACACGGGGATCTTCAGTCGCCAACTCATTAGCTGTTGCAATAGCCTGAGGATCCCGATCGATGACCAATAATCGCCCATTCTGATCTAATTTAGATAGAATCAGTCGACTATGACCCCCTCGTCCAAAGGTGCCATCAATGTAAGTTCCACTGGAATGAATATTCAGTGCATCAACCGCTTCATCCAATAAAACAGTCTTATGTCTAAATTCTGTCGTCATGCTATAAAGAAAAATCCCGTAACTGATCGTCTAACAGATCATCATCATCCATTGATGCCAAATCTTCAGTAATCTGAGCCTGCCAAACGGACTCAGACCATATTTCAAATTTATTCAACTGCCCAACCAACATAATCTGCTTATCCAGTTGAGCATATTCCCGTAATAACGACGAAATTAAAATCCGACCGTTTCTATCCATCTGACAATCATCGGCATACCCCAGTAATAAGCGCTGTAAACGTCGCTGTTTCCGGTTCATGCTGGACAATCCACGCAACTTTTTCTCAATGTCTTCCCACTCATTTAAGGGATAGAGCAAAAGACACTGCAATGTTATATCCACGGTACAGATCAGCTGCCCATCGCAATCATCCATCAACGGCTCACGATAACGAGTCGGTATCGTAAGCCGACCTTTATTATCGAGGTTGATCGAATTTGCGCCACGCAACATAAGATAGATAATCCTTTATGATCCACATTGATCCACTTTTTACCACTCAGTAAGTTTAAGGAGCCTCTTTGTCCTTTGCAAGGGACCACTTCGCAGTCAACACCGAAAAATTGAATTAAATATCACTAAAAAGATTTAATGTACTGATAAGGCAAAAGAATTAGTTATTTTAAATATGATGAGAAAAACGAAAAAAAGGGCGTGATGACAGAGATCAAGGGCAATATCTGCATCCTTTACATGGAAAAATCAACATGAAAAGCTGCAAAAATGTGAGCGATATAAAAAAAGCGACCTTTAACGGTCGCTTTTTACAAAATTTAGTTGTATTAGGCAGCAAATGGATGACGCAAAATGATAGTCTCATCACGATCAGGGCCGGTTGAAATAATATCGACCGGAACACCTAAAATGGCTTCAATTCGAGCGATATATTTCAGCGCATTTTCGGGCAATTGATCTTTTGACTTCAGACCAAAAGTTGATTCACTCCAGCCCGGTAATGTTTCAAACACAGGCTGAACATGTTCATAACCTTCAGCGGCCATTGGCGGAACATCAACGACCTGACCATCAGCAAGTTTATAACCCACGCAGATTTTCACTTCATTCAAACCATCCAGAACATCCAGTTTAGTCAGGCAGATCCCTGAAATACTGTTAATCTGAATCGCACGGTGCATCGCAACGGCATCCAACCAACCTGTACGGCGTTTTCGACCCGTAGTCGCACCGAACTCCTGCCCTTTGCTACACAACTGTTCACCGATTTCATCGAACAATTCGGTAGGGAACGGACCGGCACCAACTCGAGTAGTATAGGCTTTAGTAATCCCTAACACATAATCAAGATAACGAGGACCCAAACCACTTCCGGTGGCCACACCACCCGCAGTCGTATTTGAAGAGGTCACAAACGGGTAAGTTCCCTGGTCAATATCCAGTAAAGTCCCTTGCGCGCCTTCGAACATGACACTCTCACCATTACGGCGGGCGCTATCGAGCAAGCTGGCCACATCTTGGACCATCGCCGTTAAAATCGGAGCCTGTTCCTGCACTTGTTTCAGTACATCGTCATAACTCACCGGAGCAACATGGTAGTATTGAGTCAGCTGGAAGTTGTGATAATCCATCACTTCTTTCAGTTTCTGAGCAAAGTGTTCCATATCAAACAGATCACCAACACGCAGACAACGGCGAGCAACCTTGTCTTCATACGCAGGGCCAATGCCTTTACCGGTAGTACCGATCGCATTTTTGCCCAAAGCGGCTTCACGTGCAGCATCTAAGGCCACGTGATAAGGCAGAATCAGCGGACAAGCCTCACTGATAATCAACCGTTCGCGTACTGGTACACCTCGGCCTTCCAGTGCATTCATCTCTTCAAGCAATGCTGAAGGCGATAACACGACCCCATTACCGATAACACATGTGATGTTGTTGCGAAGAATACCGGATGGTATGAGATGGAGTACGGTTTTTTCACCGTTAATAACGAGTGTATGACCTGCATTATGACCGCCTTGATAGCGGACGACATAGGTGGCCTGATCAGTCAGAAGGTCAACCACCTTACCTTTCCCTTCGTCTCCCCATTGGGAGCCGAGGACGACTACATTCTTTCCCATTGTCCTAAGTTCAGCATAGTTGTTAAAAATTGAGTCTACCAGATTTAATCTTCGGTTGGGAGCTAAAATGCCCACGAAACACACAATTATTCGCCATAAAAAATCCACAAACTGGCATAGTATTTGTTTGCACCCCGCCCTTTTTCCACTCAAATCTTGAACGCTAAAACTAAAAAAGTCCGGGTATTAACCGGACTTTTTAAACTCAGAACAAGGCTATCAAGCGAAACTATTTAATCGCATCGGGCCCTTTCTTCATCACATCAAAGAACTGACTATCCGGCTGGATGACCATAATGTCATTGCCTGATTTAAAGCTATTCCGATAAGCATTCAGACTTCGCCAGAATTCGAAAAATTTGGGGGCCTGCGTATAAGCCTGCGCATAGATTTTAGCCGCTTGCGCATCGCCTTCCCCACGAATCGTCCGAGATTCTCGATCCGCATTGGCCAACATCACCGATACGGTCCGATCAACGTTCGCACGGATAATTTCAGCTTGTTCCCGTCCTTGTGAACGATGCTCAGTAGCGACCGCATGTCGTTCAGCTCGCATCCGTTTGTAAATACTGGTGCTCACCTCACTCGGCAGATTAATCTGCTTGATACGCACATCTAAAACCGTCACCCCGATTTCCGAAGAACGAGCCGAACGTTTTAAAGCCTCTTCCATAATCGCACTGCGCTCACCCGAGACAATCTGATTAATCGTTCTGCCCCCGATCTCGCTACGCAGACCATTATTGATCTTCCGTTTCAGCAGTGATTCAGCTTGAGTTACACTCCCGCCAGTCGACAATAAGAACTGACCGAAATCACTGATTCGCCATTTCACATAAGAATCAATGATCAAATCTTTTTTCTCTGAAGTGAAGAAGCGATCAGGACGCCCATCCATGGTCTGGATCCGAGCATCTAATTTTCGGACCGAATCAATAAACGGTACTTTAAAATGCAATCCTGGACTATAAACCTGAGGCTCATCATTGCTGCCCCGTTTAAGTTTACCGAACTGAACCACAATACCTCGCTGACCTTCCTGCACGACAAAAACAGACGAGTAAGCCAGCAATAGCACAACGACAGCCACAATAATACCAAACTGTTTCATTCCTTAGCCCCTCCCATACCGGTCACTACGCGAATCACTGCTGCGCAGCGGCGCTGAATTATTCGATGAGCTCGGAGCCGGTTTATCCGATGACGGATTCACCGATGGCACCATTTGTCCACTATCGTCAGCATTCGATTTATTTTTTTGCATCTCCATCAGTTTATCGATTGGAAGATACAACAAATTGCCGTTGTTTTTGGAATCGAGGAACACTTTACTCGTCTTGCCATAAATAGATTCCATCGTTTCCATATATAACCGTTGGCGTGTGACTTCAGGAGCCTGACGATACTCTGGCAGTAATTTGTCAAACTGAGCGACTTCACCCTGCGCTTTTAAAACAGCCTGCTGTTTATAGGCCTCGGCCTGTTGCAGAAGACGTTGTACCTGGCCTCGAGCTTTAGGTTCAACTTCACGTTTGTAAGCTTCTGCCTGACGGATAAACGTCTGCTCATCTTCTTGAGCCGCAATCGCATCATCGAAGGCTTCTTTGACTTCTTCAGGCGGCCGGGCCGGTAAGAAGTTCACATCCACGACACTAAGCCCCATATCATAAGGCTGAATAATTTTTTCAATGAGCTGCCATGTATCCTGACGGACTTTCTCACGACCGACCGTTAGAATATCATCCATCGAAGTATGCCCAATCACATAACGCAGCGCACTATCGGTAGCCTGACGCAGACTGTCATCTGCATTCGTGACGCTGAACAGATATTTTTCAGGCTCAGTCACCCGGTACTGCACATCGAGCTCAACCCGAACCACGTTCTCATCTTCGGTCAACATAAACCCGGATGCAGGCAATGAACGAATCGACTCGACATCGACCGGGATCACTTTATCCACAAAAGTGGGTTTCCAACGCAATCCGGGAGCGACCATGCCCTGATACGATCCAAAACGCAACAGGACCCCACGCTGAGCCTCTTTAATGGTATAAAAACCACTAATCACCCAGACGATGACAATCAAGCCGATAACAATCGCAAACGCGGTGCCGCTAATAGGGCTACGGCCATGTCCACCCGAAGCCTTTTTGCCAAACAAAGCAGTGAAACGGCGCCCAAGTTTGCCTAAAACCGCATCTAAATCAGGTGGCCCCTGATTTTTGTTTTTATTTCCCCAAGGGTCACGATCACCATTTCCCTTGTTGCCAGGTTCATTCCAGGCCATTTGATTCTCCGCTGTTTGTTCTGATTAAACCTTAGTCTCTCTCTATTGAATTGACAAAATTTCCCAGTTGTTTTGCATAATGTTTGCACAACCGCTGCCATTCAATATGAGGAACACGAATATCCAGTAACCAATTTCCAGATTCGTCAATCGATTCAGCCACAATAGCATCCAACTGATACAGTTGGCTGCGCAATCGCCCTTCGGTCGGAGCCAAATGCAATTGCTGTTCAACCATTGTTCCTGAAAGTAGTTCACTGATTGACTGTAATAACAGCTCGGTTCCCAATCCCTGTTGAGCCGATATCCAGACCCTTAGCGGTTGTCCCTCATCATCACGATCAATATGTGCTTCGATCCCTTCACACTGATCAATTTTATTCATGACTAACAACTGAGGAACATCGCTTGCACCGATTTCATCGAGCACTAATTGTACCTGCTCAATGTTATCGGCAACTCGATCATCGCTACAATCAATAATATGCAACAATAAAGTCGCATCATGTGTTTCCTGTAGCGTTGCTTTAAATGCAGCGACCAAATCGTGGGGCAAATGCCGAATAAAGCCAACTGTATCGGCTAAAACAGCCGGTCCGACATCAGCCAATTCAATCCGTCGCAGTGTTGGATCCAGAGTGGCAAACAACTGATCGGCAGCATAGACTCCGGAATCGGTCAAATAGTTAAACAGCGTCGATTTGCCCGCATTGGTGTAACCCACCAATGAAACCGTTGGAACTTCCGCCCGTTGCCGCGCACGGCGTCCCTGCTCCCGTTGCTTACTGACTTTTTCAAGACGAGCGAGAATATTTTTGATCCGGATCCGTAATAACCGCCGGTCGGTTTCCAACTGAGTTTCCCCCGGCCCCCGCAAGCCGATCCCACCTTTTTGTCGTTCCAAATGGGTCCATCCCCGCACCAGACGCGTTGACAGATGTCGCAATTGGGCTAACTCAACTTGCAGTTTACCTTCGTGCGTCCGAGCTCGCTGTGCGAAAATATCCAGAATAAGCGTGGTACGATCCAATACCCGACATTCACATAATCGTTCTAGATTACGCTCCTGACCCGGAGTAAGGGCATGGTTAAAAATAATGACATTAGCATCATACTGACGAACAGCCTGTGCAATTTCTTCAGCTTTACCTTCGCCAACATAATATTTGGGATGTGGGGTATTGCGGCTACCTGTCACAACAGATACCGACTGCACGCCGGCAGAGCTGACTAACATTTCCAGCTCTTGCAGGTCTTCCCGATCATCTTCAGTTGAAAAATGAATATGAACCAGAATGGCCCGCTCACCAGCTTCATAGCGGTCAAACAAGCTTTAAAACTCCTTAAATATCAGGTTTAAAACCTGAAAAATCATTAACCGTCGTTCGTTTCTGTCTGAGCATGATGAGGCACGGGTCGTGCCGGAACCACAGTCGAAATAGCATGTTTATAGACCATCTGACTCACCGTATTCTTTAACAGAATCACAAACTGATCGAATGATTCAACTTGCCCTTGCAATTTAATGCCGTTGACCAGATAGATCGAAACAGGAATGCGTTCGCGACGTAGCGCATTCAAAAATGGGTCTTGTAATGATTGCCCCTTAGCCATGGATGTTTTCCTTATTTTTTATAGTAGATATATTGGCATTCACCAAAAGTAATTATATACCAGTAACTTGATGCCTTATAGGCGGATTTTCAAATTTTCAGGGAGTGCTGCCAGTAATTGTCCCAACAGCTCCGGCTCCTCTAAATTCAGGCGATTAAGCCCGGACCAACCTTTTAACCAAGTCAGCTGACGTTTAGCCAACTGCCGAGTCGCTACGATCCCCCGGTAACGCATTTCATCAGCCGTGAATTCTCCCGACAAATACTGCCACATTTGCCGATAACCGACGCAACGCATCGATGGCATCGCTAACGATAAATCACCGCGGGCCATTAATTGCGCCACTTCATCTTCAAAGCCCGCCTCTAACATAGCATCAAAACGTCGTTCAATGCGATCATGTAATAACAAACGATCTGCAGGCTCTAATGCAAACTGACAAAATTGATAAGGAAGTGGCCGTATCTTGGGTGCCGTTAGTTCCGTTAAACTACGCCCACACAACCGATACACTTCAATCGCTCGCATCAAACGCTGTGGATCATTCGGATGGATTCGCTGAGCACTCACCGGATCAAACTGAGCTAATTGCTGATGAAGCGCCTCCCATCCAACCGATGCGGCTTCTTGACTAATCGCCTCCCGGACGGATTCATCAGCCCCAGGAAGTTCAGCAATTCCGTCCAACAAGGCTTTGAAATATAACATCGTTCCGCCCACTAATAGCGGGATCCGCTGTTGTCGATGGGATTGTTCAATTAACCCAATCACATCTTGGCGAAAATCAGCCGCGGAATAAACCTCGTTCGGATCCCGGATATCAATTAATGCATGCGGATACCGCTGGAGTTCATCAGTCGACGGCTTTGCCGTTCCGATATCCATTCCCCGATATATCAATGCTGAATCTACACTGATTAAATCAATAGGTAAACGCTCAGACAACGCCATCGCCAGGGCTGTTTTCCCCGAGGCCGTCGGTCCCATTAACGTAATGACCCAAAGCTGTTGCGACATTAATGAGCTGCCTCTATTAATTTCTGTTCATCTAATTCATAACACAAATGCACAGGAAGCTGCCCATTTTCATCCAGACAGGCCTGATACAGCCCTAAAGCCGCCGACCAGTTAAACTGTAGCCATTGACTGGCCTGCTCAGCCAACTGCTGACACAACCACGCTTCATCATCCAAAGCAGACGTTTGTATCATTAAAATATTGAGTAATGACTCCAGCATTTTCGGCAAAGGGACCCGCCTCATGCAACTTGGAACCTCCAGCACAATCAGTGTTGAATCTTCACAGCGAATCAAAAACCCAAGCTGTTGCATGAGCTTAACATGGTTTGAAAGCCAATTCATGGTTTCATCAGTAATACTAACGAGTTGCGGTAATAACAAGGGAGCCCGGGTAATTCCTGACGACCACTGCTGAACAAATAACTGTTGATACCGAACACTCCAAGCCAATCCCAGATCGAATAAAGCTATCTGAGAAATATGATCCCCCACACATAAAAAACGACCTTTCAGTAATTGGAGGGGGCGTAAATGACCAGCAACAACCGCCGACGCTTCTCCTGCAACCTCATTCGAGGCTCCGGGCATTTGCCATTGCTGCTGAGCCTGAATTTGTGCCGATGCCGGACGTTGCTCATGAAAACGTAATGGCTGAGGCTGATACCCCACACTCGGATCAACGGATTCCCGAATCGGTTGTGCCTCTTCGAACTCCGAAGCGGGCGTATACTGATGCCGAGGCGGAGCTGCTTGGATCGTCTCATTCTCAGGTTGATACTGATGCAGCACATCCTGCAAAACCCGCTGGATATAGTCATGGATCAGTCGCGCCTGATGAAACCGGACTTCATGTTTGGTCGGATGAACATTCACATCAACCTGTTCCGGAGGCAATTCAAGGTACAAGACATAAGCAGGATAAAGCTGAGCATCCTCTAAAATAGATGTAAAACATTGCCGAATTGCGTGGTAGATCAACTTATCCCGGATCACCCGACCATTCACATAAAAATACTGCAGATCGTTGCTACTTCGAGCAATTTCCGGAGTTCCCAGCCACCCCCATAAATGCAATGACTGATGCTGATTATCCAACTGTAATGACGAACGAATGAATGCTTTTCCCAGCACACTAGCGACCCGACGCTCATATTCTGCCGATTGCGAAGCCGCCCGATAATGGCGTAATAACTTACCATTATGTGTCAACTTAATACTGACCTGGTAATGACTCAGTGCTAGCCGTTTCATGAGTTCATCAATATGCATGAACTCTGTTTTTTCGCTGCGTAAAAACTTTCTACGCGCCGGGGTATTAAAAAACAGATCCAGAACCTCAACCGAGGTTCCCTGAGGATGCGCAGCTGGAGTGACGGTCACCGCCATATCACGCCCCATTGCGGAGGCTTGCCAGGCCGTTTCCTGTTCCGCAGGTCGAGAGGTCATGGTTAAACGCGATACCGAGCTAATACTCGCCAAAGCTTCCCCCCGAAATCCGAGAGTGGCAATATGTTCTAAATCATCTTGAGTCGCCAATTTACTGGTCGCATGGCGTGACAGAGCCAGCGTTAACTCTTGTTTAGAAACGCCACTGCCATCATCGCGCACTAAAATCCGCTTATGCCCACCCCGATCAATTTCAACCTCAATGGATGTTGCTCCGGCATCCAGACTATTTTCAACCAGCTCTTTGACAACCGATGCCGGCCGCTCCACAACTTCTCCAGCGGCAATCTGATTGGCAAGCTGAGCTGGTAATATTTGAATCGACATCGGCATCGAACCTAAATTTTAGGAATAACCAGAGTCTGACCTACGGTCAGAGTCGATGAGGATAACTTGTTACTTTGTTTAATTGCTTCCACCGAAATGCCGTAACGAATCGCTATCAATGAGAGCGAATCACCACTTTTAACTGTATATTTCATCTGTTTGTACTGATTGGCATACCAGGTTCCCAGTGGCGGATGCTGACGATAATAGGTCCGGACTCCCATAAAAATAGCATTGGCCAACAACTGTTGATGCTGAGCCGTATTCAATAGTTTTTCTTCACTTGGATTGGTAATAAACCCGGTTTCAACCAGCATCGATGGAATATCCGGAGCCTTCAACACCGCCAAACTGGCATGTTGGGGTTCCGATTTATGCATCATCGTCACTCGTTTCAAACGGTTTACAATATCACTGGCGATCTGATAGCCGGAACTCATCGAATGATCCATACTCATATCTAACAGCGCATGTGCCAGATACTGATCGCTGGAATTACTTTTCAGAACTTCACCGGCGCCCCCCAACAGTTCAGAAGGCTGACTACTCTGATCCAGCCAACGATTCACCTCCCGGCTGGCTCGACGTTCTGATAATACCCAGACGGAAGCACCGCGAGGCGTAGGGGAAATAAAGCCATCCGCATGGATCGAGATCAACATATCCGCTTTACTTTCACGCGCAAGCTCTGAGCGCTTATCCAGCGGCACGAAATAATCCCCACTACGGATCAATACGGCTTTTAGCCCCGGTTCAGAATTAACAAGCTTTGCAAGGCGTTTCGCTATCGGTAACGTCACATTTTTCTCATAGATCCGATCTGGACCAATGGCCCCGGTGTCTTTTCCACCATGCCCGGCATCAATGGCAATAATGATCGGTCGCAATGACTGCGCCAATTTTTGTCCATCTTTAATCGCTTTTTTCTGAACAGGAGTGGCCCGATTCGGGGCCGGACTACTGTCCGGAAGGTCAATCACCAACCGAGGACCATATTTACCAGCCGCCGGTAATGGGAATATGGCCGGTTTAACCCGCTGAGCTAATTCGATAACCAAGCGATAATCCTGTGGCTTCGGCGGTGTACTCCGACGGAGTTTCCCAACCAGTTTTCCCCGTAGATGAACTTTACTCAGCGCCACTTTGTTGGTCGTTTCGGCCAGATCGATCACCAGACGATGCGGATTGCTCAACCGAAAATAACTAAACTGGGGAGACTGAGATAAATCAAGAACAATCCGGGTATGCCCAGATCCTGACCATACCCGGACACTGTCAATCGTATTCGGCTTGGCCTCTGCCGTACTGCTCAGCAGTATAACGAACAAAACCAATAACCAACTCTGTAACCGCTGCATAAGAATTCTTTTAATATCGTTTATGATGAAAATTGAGTACGCAACTGGTTGAGTATATTTTCCCCAACATCTGTATACGTGCGAATTTGAGCCACTCGTTCATGCTGTTGATAGGCTAGAAAAACCGTTAAATCGGGGGTCCCCAACATACCTTCACCTTTTTCAGGCCACTCAATAATCGAAACTTGATGATCACCGAAATAATCACGGATCCCGATAAATTCCAACTCTTCAGGATCAGCCAGGCGATATAAGTCAAAATGATTGACCTGCCACCCCCCTAAATCATAGGGTTCAACCAATGTATAGGTCGGACTTTTTACTTGTCCCTGATGACCTAACCCTTGCACGATCCCCCGAGTTAATGTCGTTTTTCCGGCACCAAGGGTCCCCTCAAGAAAAATCGTTGTTGCAACCTGCAACGCTTTTGCAATAGCTGCGCCCAGCGCAACCGTTGCATCTGCATCTTTTAATTCAATCTGCCAAGTCATCTATTCTCTGTTCCGGATTGACGAGTGCCCGGATCTCGGGCAACAAATCACTAGCCAACATACCCCGTTCCCCCTGCAGCGCAGCCCGATCCGCAGCATGGCCATGAATACATACTGCCAGACATGTTGCATCAAACAAAGGAATATGCTGAGCAATCAAACCGCCAATCATACCTGAAAGTACATCCCCCATGCCACCGCTAGCCATTCCCGGATTCCCTACATTTAGGGTCACCAACCGACCTTCAGCCGAGGCAATAATTGTTCCGGCACCTTTTAAAACTACAATCGCCTGATAGCGTTCTGCCAGTTGCCGAGCGGCTTGATAACGATCTGATTCAACATCATGAACCGTGCATTGTAGCAAACGAGCCGCCTCTCCAGGATGAGGAGTTAAAATCCAGTTTCCTCTCGATATCGGCTGCTGAGCCAATAAATTCAATCCATCGGCATCTAATACCAACGGTTTATCACTCTGAATAACCCGCTGATACAATTGATGAGACCACTCACTTTGCCCCAATCCCGGTCCAGCCACCAATACACTGGCCCATGCCATCGCTTCATCAATCAGAGGGGCTTGTTCCGCATCCGGGATCCCTTGCACCATGAGTTCAGGGCGTCCGCCCAACACAATAGCAAGATGTTCAGGCCGAGTCAGGACTCGGATTAAACCTGCGCCAACCCGCTGACAAGCCTCTCCGGCCAAACGAATGGCTCCGGGAGTCCCCAGATCACCGCCGGATAAAACAACCCGCCCAAAAGCCCCTTTATGAGCCACTCGAGAACGGGGGGACAACCAATGCATTAACCGGGCATAGCTCATCCGTTCACAGCCCGTTTTTGACCACGCAGGCAATACCGAAGCTAATCCTAAATCACTAAAAAATAGTTCACCACAATATTGCGGTGCCTGTCCGGTCAACAAGCCTCGTTTCACGCCGATAAAAGTCACCGTTGCGGCCGCCTTCACTGCCGCCCCTAAAGGCTGGCCCGTATCTGCATGGAGTCCGGAGGGAATATCTAAAGCCAATACGGGTACCGTGGTCGCATTGATCTGTTCAATCAGTTTCAAGGCCTCTTCCCGGACCGCGCCTTTTAGGCCAGATCCCAACAAACCGTCGATGATTAGATCCGCGTCAGAGGCCTCATCCAACTGATGGAGCAAACGATATTCGACGCCTTGTAAAGCTTGCCAGGCCGCTGAGGCTTCCTCCGGGAAACGCTGTGGATCGGCATGCATGAATAATTCAACATGCAACCCATCAGCACTGGCCAATCGAGCCACCACCAGTGCATCACCACCATTATTTCCCCCTCCGGCAATCACCAATAAACGCGTGGCATCGGGCCAATGCGTTCGTAAACAGGCATAAGCACTCTGCCCAGCCCGTTCCATCAATTGTTTTAGTGTCGTACCAGCCGCATGAGCTAACTGCGGTTCGGCTTGCTTGACCTGCTCGGCTGTCCATAATGAATATGGTAAAGTCGCAGTAAAATTGTCCTTTGTATAAATCATGACGCCAGACCTTAACATTGACTTAAAAAGATTATCCCAAGATATCAAGCTCTGGGGAAAAGAGCTAGGTTTTGAGCAAGTTGCCATTACGGATACGGATCTTAGCTCACACTGGGAAAGTTACCGCCACTGGTTAGAACATAATTATCATGGCCGAATGCAGTTTATGGCCCGTAATCAACCCTTACGGGAAGATCCAGCCCAATTGCACCCGGGGACACTACGGGTCATTAGCGTCCGGATGAACTATCTTCCCCAAAACGCACAATTTGCTAGCACCCTAAATGATCCCCTGCGTGCCTATATCAGCCGCTACGCATTGGGGCGCGATTACCATAAATTGCTACGCAAACAGCTTAAACAACTGGGGGAACGCATCAAACAGGTCTGTGATGCAGCCGATTATCGACCTTTTGTCGACTCGGCCCCTGTCATGGAACGCCCGCTGGCCGACAAAGCCGGATTAGGCTGGACGGGCAAACACACCCTATTGATCGATGAACACGATGGCTCATGGTTTTTTCTGGGAGAACTACTCATCAACCTACCACTGCCTATCGACGCACCAACTCAAGCTCGATGTGGAAACTGTATGGCTTGTATGACCCTGTGTCCAACCCATGCTATCGTGGCCCCTTACCAAGTCGACGCCCGGCGCTGTATCTCATATCTGACCATTGAAAATGATGGGCCGATTCCTCTTGAACTCCGGCCACTGATGGGAAACAGGATCTACGGTTGTGATGACTGTCAACTGGTTTGTCCGTGGAACCGTCAAGCCCCATTGGGGGATCAAGAAGATTTCCAAGCTCGTCACCGGTTGGATCAAGCCTCATTACTGGAATTATTTGCTTGGGATGAATCGCAATTTTTAAATGCTTTACAAGGCTCTCCCATTCGCAGAATTGGCCACCAACGCTGGCTCCGCAATATTGCCGTGGCACTGGGAAATGCACCGGCATCACTTGCCATTATCCGCGCTTTAGAACAACGCCTATCTGAAACCGATGCTCTGGTGCAAGAGCATATTCAATGGGCCCTTGCACAACAGCATCAAAAACTGGGACAAATGACCCGCCAAACCCAGCGGCTCATTCGTATCATTGAGAAAGGTTTACCTCGGGATGCCTAAATTAGGCTCGTAAATCTTTTAAAAACCAAACATCGCACCGGTTATGCCCCGTTGCTCCGAGAGGTTTATCCAACAGCTTAAACTGATTACGCCGATACATTTTCTGGGCGGCATCCATCTGAGTCAATGTTTCTAAATAACAATATTGGTAGCGGCTCCGAGCAAACTCCAGACATTTATCCATTAAAGCCTGCCCCAAGCCCCGACCTCGACCTTCAGGCAACATGTACATTTTTTGTAATTCGCAAGTGGACTCATATCCGGGAAGCGGACCAATACCGCCGCCGCCCAAAACCTTGCCCTGTTCAACCACGACCCAATAATGCCGATCATCCCCTTGATAAAACTGACTTAAATAATCGACCTGAGGATCAGCGCAAGCATACCCCGGGCCAGTTGCACCAAAACTAGCCAGAACCGTCCGCACAATATCAGCCATTTGGGCATCATGATGAGGTTGTATCGATTCAATTAACAAAATGACTCCTCGATTACTAGGGGATGTAAAGCCTACTGCAAACACCATTATCCAAAAAACCTAATCGTTTTTCTACGTTTCAGAGTGAACAAAACGCTCTAATAATCCCGTATAACCTGATGATTTACATTATTTTAATAAATAAATATCCTTCAAATATTATCCCCGGATAGCCAAATCGGCGCAAGTAATTCTGCTTAGAAGAAAACAGAACAATGATGACTATCTGTAATAGAATCAAACATATGTTAATGTGCGAATACAACCAGCTGATAAATCATCATTAGATTACAGTGACTAGCGAAACTACCTATAGAACGACTAATGACCCAAATATTAGTATGGCTCAATGATTAACATTTTATACAACACATGAATCCTTCAAGCATGAAAGGCGACTTTTGTGGCATTGATGATTTTCGCCCATCAACAGAAACTTTGGATGCCATTGAACAAATTAATCACGTTATTAATATTTCACATATCCTACATAAAATCTTAGTGGGGACGCCTTTTTTTCAAATTTTTGCTGGGCGGAATACTTACGCTTGGGCTTCTATCCCTGCCCAAGGATATCAAGTATCTACTACTGATTGGGAGATTTTCCAAGAATCACTTAAAGCTGTAGATAACATTCAAAAAGAACGAATAGAAGCCATAGCTACATCTCAAGCTTTATTCGCAAAAGGAAAAGACGCTATTTTTTGGGAGTGTATGGTCAATGCTTTATAAATTTACAATCGGAATAGCCTTGTTGATTTTCACCCTATCATGCTCTGCGGCCCAAACCTGGGAACACTATCTAAAACAGCAACTGCAACATGATTATGCATTATTAAATCAAAAAGTAAGTGATTGCCGCGCACAACGTCAGCCACTTAAACGAATTACGCAGCCGTGGTTTACCCAATTAAATAAATCGCAAAAATATGCGGCTGCCAGTTATTTAGCACAGTTGGTTAAAGAACGTTGCTATAAGGATGCACTGCAAGCTTATTCAGCGAGTCTTCTAGAGTACAGCGCCGAAACCGGTGATCAAAGCGACCTGAAAAAATGGCTACCGTTCATACGGGTTTATCGCACCCCCCAACTCGATGAAGCATTTAAACAGCTCGATATTACGGCCATTCAACACTATCTGCATGAGCATCCAGCCACCCAACCGTTCAGTGTTTTACAGTTTTTACGGCAATATCCCGAGTTTGCTAAATAAATCGATTCCGATGCGCTCAAAGGAGATTTAGCCCGACATTGGCTCGTTGAACCATCAAAATAAACCCATCATTACAGGATGATAGGCTAAATTTATTGTTTTATATCAGTGAAAATTTTTAATTTTTCTGATCACAGCTTGACCCTATACCATTCGCTGGCTAGGATTTCGATGAATTCATAATGAGCTAATTTCATGACCAACCTCGCTTTAGCTATTGCTCTAATCGCCGCTATTTCACTTGCAGCCCAATGGATTGCATGGCGTCTCAAATTACCTGCAATCTTATTTTTACTCGCCGCAGGACTCTTGTTAGGCCCGGCATCCGGGATCCTCAATCCAGATCAACTATTAGGAAAACTATTGTTTCCGTTAGTTTCCATTGCGGTCGCCATTATTCTGTTTGAGGGCGCACTAACACTACGTTTTCATGAAATTCGAGGGCTGGTCAAAGTCGTTCGAAATCTGGTGACAATCGGGATGCTAATTACCTTTGTGGTTCTTGCCGCGGCCTGTCACTTGTTATTAGGGATCTCATTAGAAGTTTCGCTATTATTTGGTTCCATCATGGTCGTCACCGGGCCAACGGTCGTCACGCCGCTACTACGAGCCATTCGTCCTCGTTCAGAACTGGATAAAGTACTGCGTTGGGAAGGCATTATTATTGATCCGCTTGGGGCAATTTTCGCAGTCTTGATGTTCGAATTCGTGATTACACAGGCCTCACAGGAGGCCGCTATTCATAGTTTAGCGATTATCAGTAAAACGATTGGATTAGGAGGTATTTTAGGACTAGGCGCTGGTTATGCCGTAGCCACAACCCTCAAACATGGCTGGTTACCTCTGTATCTACGAAAAATAGGGGTACTCGCTATTGTACTGCTGGCTTACGCATTAAGTGAGCATTTACAACATGAATCAGGACTCTTGACCGTTACAGTCATGGGCATGGTGCTGGCCAACAAGCCGGAGCTGGACATCGATGACATTATGGAATTTAAAGAGGATCTATCCGTCATACTGATCTCGGCGCTCTTTATATTGCTGACGGCTCGGGTCGATCTCAACAATCTGTTCTCGCTAGGTTGGCCTTTACTGGCATTACTGGTTGTAGTCCAGTTTATTGCCCGTCCATTATGTGTGTTATTTTCAGCGTACACCCGAAAAATAAGCTGGCGGGATCGCGCATTTTTATCCTGGATCTCCCCCCGGGGAATTGTCGCCGCGGCGGTGAGCTCGTTATTTGCACTGCGACTGCAAGAAGCCGGATTTGCCGATGCCGATAAGTTAGTTTCACTCACATTCGCGGTGATTATTGCCACCGTCGTGCTGCAAAGTTTAACCGCCGGCCCTTTAGCCAGACTCCTCGGGGTCATTCAGGAAAAACCTCAGGGAGTGCTGATCATCGGAGCTAATACTTTAGCCCGGTCAGTCGCACATGCTCTTCAAAAAGCCGACTTCAAAGTGTTGTTGGCGGATCCTGTTTGGGAAAACTACCGACTGGCCCGTATGGATGGTCTCGAAGTTTATTATGGGAATCCTCAATCAGAACAAGCTGAAGCCGTACTCGATTTTTCATCGATTCGTCATGTATATGCCCTCTCACCAAACCGCCATCAAAATGCCAATGCCATTACTCACTTTGCTTATTTGTATTCACCCGAGTTGGTCTTTTCTATTCGCTCAACGCAAGGCAATGGCTTTGCCAATCAAGAAAGTGCAGCCTTCAGGGCTCGCCAGATTTTGTTTTCGGAAGATTGTACCTTCACCAAACTCAATACTCTGTTAAAAAAAGGCTGGTTGGTTAAAAGTACGCAACTGAAAGAGGCCTTTGGCTGGGATGATTATCGTAACCTGCAAAAGGATGCACGACCTTTATTCATTATCAATAAAAAAGGCGTGCTGATCCCAGTGACCAATACTGAACAACGCGCGGAAGCGGAAGAAACCGTGATAGCTTTATCCCCTCCGGCTGAGATAAAAACACCATCATCTTCAAGCTAAACTCGATGACGAAGACAGCGAGCCATCACGGTTCGCTGTCCAGCGACGATGAGTCCATAGGACATAATCGTTTAGAATTATTTCTGCTCAACCATCGCGAGCTTCAAACCAAATGCAGCAAATGCCAGTGCAAAAGAACGTTGGATCCAACCCACTACACGCGGAGAATGCACAACCTGATGGCGAACAACTGTTGCGAAAAGACCATAAATGACAAAAACGACAAAGGTCATCCACATGAAAACCAAACTCAACACCAGCATGTCGATGGTCGGTGAAGAGGCATCATGAGGGACAAAAAGCGGTAAGAATGCCAAGAAAAAGATCGAGAGTTTAGGATTTAATATATTGATCAAAAACCCGCGTTTAGCGATATGAAACAAATTTTTATGATCATCTTGTGCTTTAAAACTCAGTCCACCTTTATCTCGCCATGTTCCCCAAGCCATATAGAGTAAATAAATGGCACCGGCATACTTAAACATCTGAAACAAAACGGCACTGGTATGTAAAATAGCCGCTAGTCCAAGTATGGATGCACTCAGATGCGGAATGATCCCTGCCGTACATCCGGCAGCTGCCGCAATACTTGCTTTTCTGCCCTTAAACAAGCCACTGGAAACCGTATAAATCACCCCCGTCCCGGGCATCAACACAACCAACAAAGATGTTATAACAAACTGCAGGCTGATCACGATGGTTCTCCTGTATCATTTTTGTACAAGTTATGACCCTTTGTAGCGGAAATCAATGCCCTTCACACAAAGATCAAGATTGAAGACAAATCGTGGCAAACTCCAGATAAGATTTCAGTGTTTTGGTTCCGCCGCCTTCCGAAATCTCTCTGGCCACAGCAGTAGGATCACGCACCCAAGCCCCCGCCAAATGAGTGATTGGGGAGGCTAAAAAAACTTCAGGACACATCAGCGAAGAAGGCCCCAGTAAGACCACGGCTCGGGGCATCCCCAAATTCGATATCAGTTCATCGAGTGTGTTCGTCACAATAGCCGTTCCGGTGATAATCGCCACATCACATTGAGATAATGCTCCCCGTCCCTGCTCTGGCGTCAATGTTCCCGGAAAGTCTCGTTTTAACTCCAAAATATCCAGATGGCACCCAATCGCCTGTAATCGCGGAAGCAGCGGGCCAAAATACCCCACCATTGTAACCTGCTCCGATGGCTGGATATTCAGCAAGGTTAATATATCTGTCGAGACACTAACGGCTTTAGGCATCGTTGCTACAAGAGCATTCGCCGTGGCTAAAGCCACAGAACGCAGCACAGCATCATCAGCATTCAAAAGACCACTCAGTAATTCAACCGCAGAGCGCCCCGTCAACGGCTCGCGGTGCGATGGACATCCTCCCAGGCGACGTTTTCCGGTCCAGGCGATGCCCATGGCACCGTTATCCAACTGAACGCTGGTATAAATTAAACCGATTCGAACATCAACCGCTGTGCGATCTTGAGCCACCGGAGCCATCACTTCAATGATCCGTTGCGAAATACAATTCTGCATCCGTCATTCCTCTCTCAAATCCCGGTCCAAACCCTATAATCATCAGAGACCTTTATAGAAATAGCCCCGCTCCAGAGCCATACCTTCAACCTTATTTTGGGTTTTTAAGGTTTCGATATAGTGCATAATGTCATCAATGTGCAGCCCTAAGATCGTCGACAGATCATCCACCGTACAAGGACGCCGACGAATCGTTTCAAATATGGCCGACTCGGCATCCTGACGATAAGCCACAGCTTGAGTATGGGGCTGAACTTTAGAGATGATCTGGATATTGGGCAGATCCAGAATGTCCACGACGCGTTGTAGTTCGTCCGGACTGGCCGCCCGAATACGGCTGACCGCTCCCGGACGGTCCAGCGTATTAATCTGAACCTGATCGGCATTCACCTCTTTTAAGATCTGGCTCATTTTCAACAGATGCGCTTCATCGTCGTTATATCCGGGAATGATAAATACCTCTAAGTACATCTTCCCTGAATAGACTTTGCGAAAATCGATCAATCCCTGAATACAGGCCGCTAAATCAATATGTCGTTCCGGACGGTTGATCCGTCTAAACACACGATCCGTCACAGCATCCAACGAGGGTAACACGATATCCGTCGCCAGTAGGGCTTCTCGAACCTGTGGCTGAGTTAACAAGGTGCCGTTGGTAATCATCGCAATCGAAATATTCGGCCGATAAGAACGGATCAGCTCAATAATTGCTTTGACTTGGGAATGCAGCGTGGGCTCACCCGCGCCGGAAAAAGTAATACAGTCCGGATCAGGATTATTGCTGGTAAAATAGTCGATTAACTCATCTTTAATCGCAGCATACGGAATATATTCGGCCTGCTCGGTCGTCAGTGATGTCGTTTTCCCCGCCTCACAATAGACACAATTTAACGAACATACTTTTTTAGGGACCAAATCAACGCCCAAAGACATGCCTAATCGCCTTGATGGCACAGGTCCAAATAGGTACTTATACATCTAAAATTCTCTTATCAAACAATACGTTGATAGGGTCTTCTATGATTCGTTTTGCCGTCATGAAAGATCATAGACCCTAAATCGATGTTTCTCATTGTGCTCCACCTAAGAACATAGAGGCTATTCTGATAAGTCGCCCCTCCACGTCAGGGATGACACGGTGGAACCCCATGGATGGGTTTATGCGTGTCGACGTTGGCCATGGCCTCTATGACCGGATATCAGAAACACTTATTGAGTCACTATAACGATGAAAAACGATCGATGTCCTGATCATTGTCATAGATGATGACTCAAGAAGGTTACAGCTCGTCACAGGCAAAATCACCACAGAAGCGCTAAAAACTAAAAAGCAGATCACCTGATGAGAGAGTATATAAATCAACGGGAAAATTTGGAGCGGCACACGAGGTTCGAACTCGTGACCTCAACCTTGGCAAGGTTGCGCTCTACCAACTGAGCTAGTG
>NZ_JBFNXK010000021.1:0-67344 GCF_046054165.1 Celerinatantimonas marina
GTGACCGTTTGAGGCGGTGTGCCGTGTCAGTGGTGGTGCATTATAGGGACCCCATTTTTTTGCGCAACCTTTTTTTTGGCTTTTTTAAAAACATTTGAACTGTTCGACTATTTTTCAACCAATCTATCCATTATCGTACTCTTTTTATACAAATTGAGTGCAAAGTTTTGATGAAAACGTCGTCTCAAGCAGAATTATTTTTATGCGCCCTATTTAAGCAATCGATATGGGATATAAAAAAGAAAGCGAGCTAATGCTCGCTTTCTGGTAAGACACGGAACGGTTAACTTTGTACTGGACAAATTTCACCATTAACTACGCCAATTTTAAGGGGTTTATCCGGAACAATTCTTCCAGCCAGTAGAGCCTCCGCTAATGGATTCGCCAATTGCTGCTGCAAGGCTCGTTTCAACGGCCTTGCACCATACACCGGATCAAATCCAGCTTCAGCCAGTCGATCTAAAGCTTCATCGGTCACCGAGACATCGAAACCCTGCTCAGTCAATCGAGGCAATAACTGATCGACCTGAATTTTCGCAATTTGACGAATATGTTCCTGCCCTAAAGGATGGAAAACTACAGTTTCGTCGATACGGTTCAAAAATTCTGGTCGGAAGTGTGTGGTCAGCACCTCCATAATCACCGATTTCATCTGTTGATAATTCGACTCACTATAGCCTTCTTGAATAATGTCGGACCCCAAATTTGAAGTCATAATGACTACACAGTTACGAAAATCAACGGTACGCCCTTGACCATCCGTCAAACGGCCATCATCAAGCACCTGCAATAGGATATTAAACACATCGCTATGCGCTTTTTCGACTTCATCCAGCAAAATCACTGAATAAGGTCGACGACGAACGGCTTCAGTCAAATAACCGCCTTCTTCGTAACCGACATATCCCGGAGGCGCACCAATCAGTCGAGCCACGGAATGTTTTTCCATAAATTCGGACATATCGATCCGCACCATCGCATCTTCGGTATCGAACAAAAATTCAGCCAACGATTTACACAGCTCAGTTTTACCAACCCCAGTTGGACCAAGAAATAGAAATGAACCAATCGGCCGATGCGGATCGGCTAATCCCGCCCGGCTACGTCGAATCGCATCTGAAACTGCTTTAATCGCTTCTTGTTGTCCAATGACACGGTGATGAAGCTCTTCTTCCATCCGCAATAATTTAGCGCGTTCACCTTCAAGCATTCGACTCACGGGGATACCGGTCCAACGAGCCAACACTTCGGCGATTTCAGCTTCGGTAACTTTATGCCGCAGCAAGGTCATATCCTGCATTTCAGCCTGAGAAGCCAAATCCAACTGCCGTTCCAGTTCTGGGATCCGACCATATTGCAACTCCGACATGCGATTTAAATCGCCAGCCCGCCGAGCGACATCTAAATCTAACCGAGCCTGCTCCAATGCTGCTTTAATATGTTGAGTCCCGGACAAGGCTGCTTTTTCCGTTTTCCAGACTTCTTCCAGCTCTCGGGATTTTTGTTCCCGCTCTTTCAATTCTTCTTCGATTTTAGCCAGACGCCCTTGACTGGCCGCATCTTCTTCTTTTTGCAGCGCCTGTTGTTCTAGTTTCAACTGAATAATCCGGCGATCGATACGGTCCAACTCTTCTGGTTTTGAGTCAATTTGCATCCGGATACTGGATGCGGCTTCATCGATTAAATCAATTGCTTTATCCGGCAATTGTCGATCTGAAATATAACGATTTGACAGCGTTGCCGCAGCCACAATAGCCGGATCGGTAATTTCTACCGAGTGATGCAATTCGTAACGCTCTTTAAGCCCACGTAAAATCGCAATGGTATCTTCAACATTCGGTTCTTCAATTAATACTTTTTGGAAACGCCGCTCTAAGGCTGCATCTTTTTCAATATATTGACGATATTCATCAAGAGTCGTTGCACCCACGCAATGGAGCTCACCACGAGCCAAGGCCGGTTTTAGCATGTTACCGGCATCCATCGCCCCGTCACCTTTACCTGCACCCACCATGGTATGCAGTTCATCAATGAACAGAATGACCCGACCTTCTTCTTTAGAAAGCTCATTAAGCACCGCTTTGAGTCGTTCTTCAAACTCCCCACGGTATTTAGCACCAGCAACTAGGCTCCCCATATCCAGTGCTAATACGCGCTTGTTTTTAAGCCCTTCAGGCACTTCACCGTTAATAATTCGCTGGGCTAAGCCTTCTGCTATCGCGGTTTTACCAACCCCGGGTTCACCAATCAAAACTGGATTATTTTTAGTTCGCCGTTGCAGCACCTGCACGGTTCGGCGGATTTCATCATCACGACCAATCACTGGATCCAGTTTTCCTTGTTCAGCTCGTTCGGTCAGGTCAATGGTAAATTTTTCCAAAGCCTGACGTTGATCTTCAGCATTCTGGTCATCAACTTTTTGTCCACCTCGAGCCTTATCAATCGCTTTTTCCAGTGTATCTTTTTTAGCACCTAATCCGTGCAAGATCTCGCCCAAAGGTCCTTTATCATCTAATGCTGCTAACAAGAAAATTTCCGATGAAATATATCGGTCCTTACGTTTCTGGGCAATTTTGTCACATAAATTGAGAAGGGATATCAAGCCATTGGATAATTGAATATCACCGCCAATCCCAGTCACTTGCGGAATTTTTTCTAGTTCAGTGGTCAGCTGAGAGCGCAAGGCGCTACTCTCGATGCCTGCATTTAATAAAATGGGGCGAATGGAGCCAGAGTCCTGATTAAGTAATGCAACCATCAAATGAACCGGCTCTATATATTGATGGTCACGCCCCAATGCGAGTGATTGAGCATCGGAGATCGCTAACTGAAACTTACTTGTAAATCGATCTAAGCGCATACCGCCTCCACAAATTGATCAAATAACTTATCTGTTCAATATGTGGGTGCGGAATGCTCAATATTCAAGATAGGGAGGCAAGAATTATTCCAACCAAATCGCAGCGGCCATCCGCCCCGTTTGCCCATCCCGCCGGTATGAAAAGAAATGCTCACTATCGGCATAAGTACACCCCGGATGTCGGGTAATTTGCTTCACACCCAACAGTCTGAGTTGTAACTCAGCCAACAGCTTAATATCAGCCAGATACTTATCACCGTCAGCCTGAAAAGCAGACTCACTCTCGGCAAGAACGTCCACAAAAGCCGAGCGAACTTCCGGGCCCACCTGAAAGAAAGACGGACCAATCGCCGGCCCCAACCAAGCTTGCAGATCCTGAGCCGGCACATGCATCGCCACAATGGTTTTACCAATAATGCCGGATGCCAAACCTCGCCATCCACCATGAATTGCAGCCACACAACGCCCTTTGTTATCAGCTAATAACACCGGCAAACAATCAGCAGTCATCACAACACAAGGTACATGTCGCCCCCGAGCTAATGCAGCATCTGCTTCAATACCCGGACTCGCCAGTCCGGCATCGACGACATGAGTTCCATGTACCTGACTGAGCCAACACGGCGTTCCCGGTAAACACTCCTGAAAAGACTGTCGGTTACGGATGACATGCTGAGGATTGTCCCCGACATGATCTCCTAAATTGAACGCATCAAAAGGAGGCCGACTCGCACCATCGAGACGATCTGTATATACCGCCCGAACAGATGTCGGGAAACAGCCTTCTATGGGATAGATTGCCATATTTCCTCCTTAATTATGGATAACTTGAGTCTACTCCTGCCAAGGATTGAGTTCACTATCCTTGCGGATAATATCCGTCAACGCCACCATATCATCGGGAATATCTGCGTGCCATTGCATGAGCTCACCGGTAATCGGATGTTCCAGTTGCAGCATAACCGCATGCAATGCCTGTCGCTTAAAATTCTGCAATGTTGTGACTAATTCAGGAGTGGCCGCTTTCGGCAGTTTTAAACGTCCGCCATACACCGGATCGCCCACTAATGGATGACCAATATGAGCCATATGCACTCGGATCTGATGAGTCCGGCCGGTTTCCAAACGCAATCTGAGCCGGGTATGCTCCCGGAACTTTTCAGCAACGCGATAATGAGTGACCGCGGGTCGACCAAAGGGATCGACCGCCATCTGGGTTCGTTTGGTTTTATGTCGGCCTATCGGCTCATCCACCATGCCTCCGGCAGTCATCTGTCCAATCACAATCGCTTCATATTCCCGGGTAATTTGTCGGGCCTGCAGTGATTCAACCAGATGCGTCTGAGCCGCAACGGTCTTGGCCACAACCATCAACCCGGTCGTATCTTTATCTAAACGATGCACAATACCGGCTCGTGCCAGTTTTGCACTTTCAGGGTAATGATATAGCAAACCGTTTAAGATAGTTCCGTGGTGATTGCCCGCTCCCGGATGAACAACAACATCGGCCGCCTTATTAATCACCAAAATATCATCATCTTCGTAAACAATATTCAGCTCGACCGGCTCTGGCTGCCATTCGATGACATCTTCCAGTACTGCCTGAACCGTGATCGTTTCATAGCCACAGAGCTTTTCTCGCGGTTTGATGATGGGATGTCCATCGACATAAACGCGCCCCTGTAGGATCCATTCTTTCAGCCGAGAACGGGAGTAGTCACTGAATAACACCGGAAGCGCCTGATCAAGACGTTTGCCAATGAGATCTTCCCCAACTTCAGCCTGCAATTCTAATTCTTGGTTCATAGCACCACTTGTGATTTAGACTTCAATTTAATTAAAGTTAGTTATTTTAGCTTTTCTTTTGCAAAAGCATAAAGGATACTTTAGCTTTTATGCCATTGTTAGCTAGGAAACAGTCATTCTGCTTATGCGTTATAGTCATATCATTGTTGGCCTGTCGATGTGCATTGCACTTCTTTCAGGTTGTTCATCTAAAAAGGATGAACAAATCGTCCCAGATAAACCTGCAGCCGAGCTTTATCAAGAAGCTCAGAAGAATCTGATGCTTAATGATTATCGTGGGGCTGAATCAACATTAGAAGCTTTAGATAACCGTTATCCTTTTGGTCCATACGCGGATCAAACCCAGCTTAAACTTATCTATGTTTACTATAAACGAAGTGAAACCGAAAAAGCACTGGCCAATATTGATCGCTTCATTCGCAATAACCCCACCAGTCCAGCCTTAGCCTATGTCTATTATATGCGAGGGCTAACCAATGAAGCAGCTGATTATAATTTTTCACAGTCTCTATTAGGGATTGATCGAGCGACACGAGATCCAAGTTTTATTACCTCGGCATTTAAAGATTTCAAAGTGGTACTGCAGCACTATCCCAATAGCGATTATGCAGCCGATGCCCGGCGTCGTATGCTCGATTTGCAAGAAAAATTAGCTCGCCATGATTTAGCGATTGCAGAGTATTACTTAAAACGTGAAGCGTATATTGCAGCCGTTAACCGGGCCAAACAAATTATTGAAAATTATCCAAATTCAGCAGAAAAAAATAACGCATTACGAGTCATGATCCGAGGATATCGCAGCTTAGGATTACATGACCTTGAGCAACAAGCACAACAGGTGTTACAAGCTCAACGCGGCTGACTTGACTTTGCATAAAATAAAGCGAGCATCTGCTCGCTTTATTGATCATTCGACCTAGAAAAAAGCAACATCATTAGATGGCTTCTTCGTTTTCTTCACCAGTACGAATACGAATTACCCGTTCGATATCACGAACAAAAATTTTCCCATCACCAATTTTACCGGTCTGAGCTGTCTTCGAAATCACTTCAATACAGTGATCTAGATCATCGTCATTTACAACGAGCTCAATTTTAACTTTGGGTAGGAAATCAACTTTGTATTCAGCACCACGATACAGCTCGGTATGCCCTTTTTGACGCCCGAAGCCTTTCACTTCTGTGACAGTCATCCCTGTAATGCCAATATCGGCTAAAGCTTCACGTACATCATCCATTTTGAATGGTTTGATAACGGCGATAATCTGTTTCATTTGTACTCCTTACATTTCATCTCATTCCCAACCAAGACCGAATAAGCTCACCATGAACTCTACCTGTTCCGAAAGTAACAGAACCTATTTCAAGAATTACCACCTCATGTGATAACGTCATTCTTTCATTGACCACTTAGTAAATTAATTACTATAAATTATCCATAACATCAACTGCTATTGATTATGACAAATAGATTAAACCGCATCCATTCATTGAAGCAAGTCGGATTCACGCTCATTGAACTGTTTGTGACCCTAGCTCTGACGATCATTGTACTATTGCTTACTTTTCCTCAATTCAAACCCCTGATTGCAACCGAACATGCTCAGCAAACTCAGCAAGTCTGGGTGCAAGCACTTCGCTGGGCCAGATTGCAGGCCATGGAGTATGGCGAAACAGTAAAAATTTGTTTTTTAGATAGACGACAAAACTGCCAACGACAATCCGCTTCTCAACTGACTATTTTTCTAGATAGTGACAATGACAACCATATGCAATCGAGTGAAACGCTCCTAGGCGTTATTCCCATTGCAGCTGATACACAAGTTCAATTTAACCGAAGAAGCATCCGCTTTGATCAGGATGGACAAGCCAGTGGAGCCAACCAGACTATCCATATGTGTACGGCACAACGAAGTTGGAATATCAAAATTAATATGGCGGGACAACTTTCATCGACATCGATTCAATCCGGTTGTTCATTGGCACAAAGTTGAGGGATCCACATTTGTCATCACCACTGTAGGCGTTAACATCAATTGCAGCTGTATACAATCAGGGTCAGCATTCGCTTGATCAGGTAAAGCTTCGGCTAAAATTTGTACCCCTGATTGACCTTGTTGCTGAACCAAACTCAGAGAAAAACGAAACGATAGCTGTTGAGGTTTTTTCCAGATTAGTTCATCAATGTTGTCAGGATACTGATGATGATTGAGCTGATATTCATCGATGCTATTGACGATCAAATACAGTTCAGAAATAGCCTGATTTCGCTGTTCTAAAGCCATAAAATGCTGATACACGGGTGCAGCTAATACCGATAAAATTCCAATAATAGTCACAACAATCAATAACTCTAACAGGGTAAAACCAAGCGTGGGTCTCATTGATCCTGTCCTTTAAATAACCATACCAACCTATTGCGTGTGGTTCGGAACTGCCGGAAATGACACTCAGGAATCGTAAACTGAGTTAAAGCGGGCTGTACAATGCCAACAGAAATATAGCGATACTGCTCATCACGTACCAAGATCCGCCATAACCAACACGACTGCTGTGAAGTGGCACAACGAGCATAGCATTGTGGAATCATGGCTAATGAAATATCAGACTGATATGGAGTCAATTCTCGAACTTCAAAAACAGTAGAAGGCTGAGCCACAGCTGCAATTACATTTTCCAGAGCCTGCCAAGATTGTATTGAACGACGATAGTGCTGTACCGATTGCAGCTGCACATGGACATCGAGCAGGAGGGAAGCCGCTAAGACACTTAATAGCATGATCAATATCATAACAATCATCATGACGAAGCCCCGCGAAGTGGCCGGGGACACTGTACTTGCATTGCGAAGGCCGATAACCATACGATTTGCTCTGCGGTTGTATATTGATAATTTTGAGCGGCTCCAGATAGATGGATATGCTGTCCTGCGATTTCATACTCACTCATTGAGTGTATGCTAGGTACCGGTTCAGATGAACGCACTAGTAAACCGATATCGACCGCTAAAACCTGTGACCAGTCCGAGGCCCCCATCTGATCACTCGCAAGCCAGTGGATCCCATCCGGCATGCATACGGCGGCTCGGATCCGCAGCGCTACAATTCCAGAAACCAATACACCCGTAGTCTGCCCTGCAATCCCATTCTTATTTCGATAGAACATCTGTAATGCGGGCCCGTCATCGCCCTGTACCAGAAAAAACCACTGATGATGATAGCGGCGTTCACTATTCAGCAGCGGCGATACAACATTGGCCGGTTGATAAACAGGGCCATCATTGGCTTCAGGTAACGATGAATAATGCTGAACTGAATCCTCTAATCCAATAATTTCAATGACATCTGAATTATTCAATAACGGATGGGTTGGACTCTCAAGACAAGGCAATGAAATCGAAGCCGTTTTACGAACACTGTAAAGTCCGATATCAGTTCTCGCATCAGTATTCTGGGGATAATTCGGTAACTGGCAGTTCGATGAGCGATCCAGGCTCGTTGTAGAAAATGCCGTTTGATTCCCCCAATATCCTGCTTTTTGGAACGCTCGAACCAATAGTTGTAACGTACTTTGGGCTCTTAACTGCAATTCATCAATGTGTTGTAACTGATATTGAAAACGATTGACCTGCACATAAATACGCAGACCTCCCGCAATGATCAACATTCCCAAAGCGCCTGCGATCAGCCATTCCAGTAACATGGCACCTCGAACATTGAGACGATCATTCATAAACAGGAACCGAAACGGAAAGAAAATTCTCTGAAGCAGACTGAAGATGCGACGCTGAATTCATCCATTGCGCCGTGATCGTAATCGCATCCGGGAGCAGGTTAAATTGCAGCTGTAACTGTTCCAAACTCAGAGGGTCATTCGGATTGGAAACTAACATTTGGCAAATAGGAAGCCAGCTTCCCTGACTCGATTGCGTCGAACAATTTCGACTTGATAATTGGGAAGGGATTCCTTGCCCGCCCCCCGATGACGATAACTGAAGAAGCTCCACAACTGACTTAGCCGAGTCTAAGAGCCGTTGTGCTTTTTGATACTGAAATGCCCGAATTAACTCAAGGCGCTGCAAATGTACCAATTGCAGCGTAAAAACAAGGGTAATGGCCAACAATGCTGATGCGACCAACGTCTCGATCAAGCTAAATCCATCTACACGCATCCACTAATAATAATTAAATCATTAGTGGATTGCAATAGGTTCTGGCTTGAGTTTCAAAGACTCATCATACGGACAAAAATAAGTTCGCTAGATAATGCGTAACTCTGGGGGAACTTCAAAGGCAATACTCTCTTCCCGACCTGAAACTTCTGTGACAATTTTCCCGCCCAGTTCTAACAGCCGAGCAATAACATCCTGCACCAAAACTTCAGGAGCGGATGCGCCAGCAGTGACACCAACTCGCTTCGCCGTCTCAAACCATTCCAATTGAATATCAGCAGAACTATCAATCAGATAAGCAGGAGTGCCAAGGCGGGCAGCTTTTTCCCGTAAACGATTAGAATTCGAAGAATTAGCCGAACCAACCACCAGCACCACATCCGTTGTTTGTGCCAGCTGCGAAACAGCATCCTGACGATTCTGTGTCGCGTAACAAATATCGTCTTTACGCGGCCCTTGAATATTAGGGAAGTGATGCCGTAAAGCGTCAATAACCGCCGAAGTATCGTCAACTGAAAGGGTCGTCTGAGTGCAATAAAAAACATTATCTGGATTTTTCAGAGTCAGATTATCTACATCCGTTACCGTTTCAACCAGATAAATTCCCCCTTCAGGGTTATCATATTGACCCATGGTGCCATTCACTTCGGGATGTCCATGATGACCAATCAAGACACATTCAATCCCGCGCCGACTCGCTCGGGTTACTTCCATATGCACTTTAGTCACCAGAGGACAAGTTGCATCAAAAACTTTCAACTGCCGATCTTTTGCGTCCTGACGCACGGACTGGGCTACCCCATGTGCACTAAAAATACAAATAGCTTGTTCAGGGACCTCATCAAGCTCATCGACAAAGATCGCACCTCGCAGACGCAAACCATCGACCACGAAACGGTTATGCACGACTTCATGGCGCACATAGATAGGTGCCCCAAAAATTTCCAATGCCCGCTCCACGATAGAGATGGCCCGATCCACTCCGGCACAAAATCCCCGGGGATTGGCTAAGATAATTTCCACTAAACCTCCTGACAGGTTCCAGGTTTATCACTCGATAATATTTCAACTCGAAATAAAATCGTTTCACCGGCTAAGGGATGGTTCAAATCCACAGTCACGGAATCGCCATTAATCGACTGAATAATTCCCGGGATCTCCTCACCATTCAATTGGGTAAATCCCATAACGAGTCCTTCTTCCAACTCGATATCCGCTGGAAATTCAGAACGTTCCAGATACACAATCTGTTCTGGGCTCCGCTCACCAAAGGCCTGTTCCGGAGCCAATTGCCACTGTTCTTTCGCACCCACATGCAATCCCAGTAGACATTGTTCAAAAGATTCCGGTAAGTGGCCATCTCCCAAAGTAATCGTCACAGGCATTTCACGCTGCCAAGTCGATTCCACAATACGACCATCAGCAGTCGTCAATTCAAAATGCAATGTCACTGGATCGCCAAGCTGTATGGTCATGATCGCTCTCCCGATGACTTAGACGGCTGAGTCAAACTATCCCAAATCAGCAGTGCAGCCCCGACACAGATACAACTATCCGCAATGTTAAAAGCAGGCCAGTGGTAGTGATCCCAGTAAAAATCCAGAAAATCGATCACATAGCCATGCACAAATCGGTCAATCACATTGCCCAAAGCACCACTAATAATCAATGCGTATCCAGCCGCAGTGAATGGTTGAGAACGCCGCATACGCTTTAATAGCCCGATCAAAAACAGACTTACCGCAACGGCTAAAAGACTAAATAGCCAGCGCTGCCAACCCCCCTGACGACTCAAAAAGCTAAAAGCGGCTCCATAATTATGGACATAAACCAGATTAAAAAATGAGGTAACCGGACGTGATTGATATAACGTAAACGATCCAGCCACCCAAATTTTAGTCAATTGATCCACAATCAACATGATTGCGCTGAGCCCAAGCCAGCGCAATGAATGAGATGAAGCGCCCATCATTTAGGCGAAACGCCGCTGTTCGCCGTCACCTGCAACGTTCGTGACACAACGGCTACACAAAGTAGGATGCTCATGATGATGGCCCACATCCTCACGATGCTGCCAGCAACGTTCACATTTTTCACCGTTCGCTTTGCTCACCCATACTTTTAGACCATCCAGTTCGGTAGTTTGCGCAGAGGCATTCGCATCGCCCAATGACTGCACTGCAGTAGCCGAAGTCAATAGAACAAAGCGCAATTCATCTTCCAACGCATCTAATTGAGTTTTTAATGCATCATCGGCAAACAATGTCACTTTTGCATCAAGTGGGCTGGCAATCTGTTTCTCATTACGAGCCTGTTCGAGGACTTTATTCACTTCGTCACGAACCTGTTGGATCACAAACCAATGCTGATCCGCAGCTTCGTCAACGGCATCGATACCAAAGCCTTCATACCAGGTTCCGGTAAAGACAAACTCATCCCGTTCGCCGGGCATTTGCTGCCAAATCTCATCGGCAGTAAAGCTCAAAATAGGCGCAATCCAACGCGTCATGGCTTCAACGATATGATACAGCGCACTCTGACATGAACGACGAGCCTGACTATCCGCTTTCGCGGTATACTGGCGATCTTTGATGATATCCAGATAGAAACTACCCAGCTCAATTGAACAGAAATGCATCAATTTCTGATACACCACATGGAATTGATAATTATCATATGCTTCAATAATTTCTTGTTGGGTGGCTAATGCACGCTGCACCATCCAACGATCCAAGGCCACCATCTCATCACTGGCGACCATATGTTGTGCCGGCTCAAAACCGTTCAGGTTCGCCAGTAAGAAACGCGCCGTATTTCGGATCCGTCGATACGCATCCGCCGCCCGTTTGATAATCTCATCCGAGACGGTCATCTCTGCGGTATAGTTGGTCGACGCAATCCACAGCCGTAGAATATCAGCCCCAAGTTTGTTCCAGATATCTTGTGGAGCAATACCATTGCCGAGCGATTTAGAGAATTTTTTCCCTTCAGCATCCACCGTGAAACCATGCGTCAATACTTGTTGATAAGGGGCTTTACCATTAATCGCTGTTGCAATCATCAATGACGACTGGAACCAGCCTCGATGTTGATCTGAACCTTCGAGGTACATATCCGCACTATTGCCATTAAACTCAGAACGCTGTCCAACCACACTATAATGAGTTGACCCAGAGTCAAACCAGACATCTAGTGTATCTTCCACTTTCCGATAGCGGCTGGCTTCATCACCTAACAGCTCTTCGGGTTTTAAATCGAACCACGCCTGAATGCCTGCTTTTTCAATACGCTTCGCCACTTCTTCCATCAATTCGACACTACGAGGATGCAATTCATTCGTGTCTTTATCAACGAACAGCGCAATTGGAGTTCCCCAAGTTCGCTGACGGGAAATACACCAGTCCGGACGATGTTCAACCATCGATTGAATCCGGTTTTTACCCCAATCCGGGATCCAGCGAGTATTCTCTATCTCACCCAGAGCCTGAGCTCGCAGCTTGGCTTGATCCATACCGATAAACCACTGCGGTGTCGCACGGAAAATAATCGGTGTTTTATGACGCCAACAATGCGGATAACTATGCAAAATCTTAGTGGCATACAGCAGAGCACCATGTTCACGCAAAGTATCAATGACCGTTGTGTTGGCTTTAAAGACATGTTGGCCTGCAAATAACGGTGTATCCGGTAAGTAAACCCCATTACCGCCCACCGGATTATACACTTCGATATCATATTTCAAGCAGACAGCGTAGTCTTCCTGACCATGCGCAGGTGCTGTGTGGACACACCCCGTCCCTGATTCAGTCGTCACATGCTCACCTAAAATAATAGGCACCTGACGATCATAAAATGGATGTTTCAGCGAAAGAAGTTCTAAATTCTGACCGACACAGGAGCCTAAAACTTTAAACTCACTGATACCAATACGCGCCATCATCGGTTCACACAGATCTTCGGCACAAACGATACGTTCAACGCCTTCGGGTCCCTGAATTTCAACTAATACGTAGTTCAAACGAGGATGAAGCGATACCGCCATATTGGCAGGCATGGTCCAAGGGGTCGTCGTCCAGATCACAACTGAGACAGGTTCGGCTGTCGCACTTACGCCAAACATAGCACACAATTTTTCAGCATCAACCGGCACAAAGCGCACATCGATAGCAGGGCTTTCGATATTTTCATATTCAACTTCAGCTTCAGCCAATGCTGAACCACAATCGAGACACCAATGAACCGGCTTCGCGCCTTGCAACAAATGCCCATTTTCAACGATTTTAGCCAGAGCCCGTACGGTACTGGCTTCTGTTTTATAGTCCATGGTGCGATAGGGATGTTCCCAATCACCAATGACGCCCATCCGGATAAAATCCTGACGCTGACCGTTAATCTGTTTGGTTGCGTAAGCCCGGCATTTTTCACGAAATTCAGCCGCAGTTACTTTTTGACCTGGTTTGCCGACTTGTTTTTCAACTTGCAGCTCAATCGGCAAGCCATGACAATCCCACCCCGGAATATAAGGGGAATCAAAATCAGACAAGGTTTTGGATTTAATAATGAAATCTTTGAGGATTTTGTTAACCGCATGGCCTAAATGCAACGTACCATTCGCATAAGGAGGCCCATCATGCAGAATGAATGATTTTTTCCCTTGTTTAGCCGCACGAATAGCCTGATATAGGCCTTTCTCTTGCCAACGTTTTAACATCGCTGGCTCACGTTGTGCCAGGTTACCGCGCATAGGAAAATCAGTGCTCGGCAGATTTAACGTATCTTTATAATCGCTCATCGATCCACAGTTCCAGTTGAATTATCTTGGTTCTCAAACCATATTCTCGCTCGCTGCATGTCCGCATGCACTTGGCGTTGCAGTGCATCCAGCGAATCAAACTTAACTTCATCTCTTAATTTCATTCGTGGTTCAACCACGAGGCGCCTTCCATACAGAGTTTCTTTTCGATCTAATACATGGACTTCAAGTAACAAATCTCGCCCATTGGCCGTTGGCCGATGTCCAATATTCGCAACCGCCGGCCAGTTCACCGGTTGCCCATCAACCGAAGTGACAGACATGGCATACACGCCTTTTAAAGAACTATGCCCACCGGGCATATGCAAATTAGCCGTTGGGAATCCTAACTGTCGGCCCAGTTTTTGGCCATGCACGACATGGCCTTGGATCTGATAGCGGCGTCCCAACCAGCGGGCAACCTCTTCAAACTGATTATTGGCCAAACCACGGCGAATCAACGTGCTGCTCACCCGCTCGCCTTGAAGACAATACGAATGCGTATTTTGCACACCAAAGCCATAATCCTGCCCCGCTTGTTGCAATAACTCAAAATTGCCTCGACGCTGGGCACCAAAACGAAAATCGTCACCGATAACCAGATGCCGAACCTGCAGTTTATCCACCAGCAGTGCTTTAACAAATTCGGTGGCGCTCATCTGAGCAAACTGCGGACCAAAGCGCATTACCAATAGTTCATCGATCCCTAATGCGGCCAGTTGCTGATATTTATCGCGGAATGAACTAATCCGAGCGGGTGCTTTAACTCCAGCAAAAAATTCCATGGGTTGTGGCTCAAAGAGCATCACAGTCGACACTAAATTTAATCGCTGCGACTGCGCCAACAACTGTTCAATCACCTGCTGATGCCCAAGATGAACACCATCAAAGTTGCCGATTGTTAATACTCGCTCCCCACTTAATGGTGGAATATTATGTGTGCCACGGATGAGTTTCATTACACCTAAATCAATGATCCATGCTAAATCGCTGGATTATAGCCTGTTTAGTCATCAGATACAGCCCCACTACTGCTTTTCAAGTGGGAAAGACGTCCCCCCAAGGCTACCAGAGAAACGAGGTAAACAACAATGGCTAAACCAATCGCTTCGATGAGCATCATTGCGCTATGGTGCCAACTACTCACCATCCATGTCGACCAATGCGGGAAGACCTCATACATAGCTACCGCCATAATCGCTGTACTGACCACCACTCGCAGCATAAACAGTAACGTAAAGCGGCTCAGTCGATACACATTGCTCTTCGCTAATCCCCAGTACAACAATGAAGCATTGATCACCGCCGAAAAAGCCGTGGCCGCCGCTAATCCAACATAACCAAAAGGCAACACCAAAATCAAATTAAACAACATATTGGAAAGCATCGCGATAATGCCATAACGCACCGGAGTACGCGTGTCCTGACGGGCATAATATCCAGGAGCCAATACCTTAATCAGCATAAAAAATAATAAGCCACTCATATACGCAATCAGGCTGGCTGCCGCATGCGACACATCACTTTGATCAAACTCACCACGCATAAACAATACGCGCAGCATCGGACCCGCCAACACCATCATCCCGACCATGGCCGGAAGACCTAGCAGCCAAATCATCCGCACGGCCCAATCCATCGTCTGTCGAAACGCTTTTGGATCCTGATCGACATGACGCTGCGATAAACTGGGCAAAATCACGGTCGCAATCGCAATCCCAAATAATCCGAGAGGAAACTCAAGCAAGCGGTCTGAATAATATAGCCAGCTGATCGAGCCACTGACTAAAAAGCTCGCCATGAACGTATCGAACAATAAATTCAGCTGACTAACAGAAACCCCGAACAACGCTGGGATCATCAGTTTGCGGATCTGGGTTACTCCCGCATGATGCCAGCCCCAACGAGGCCTACGCAACATTCCCAAACGCCACAAAAAAGGCAGCTGAAAACTAAACTGTAACAATCCCCCAAAGAAAACCCCCCAAGCCAGTGCCATAGCAGGCTGCGCCATGTGTGGGGATAAAAAGATCGCCGCTGCAATAATCGCCACATTCAAAAATACCGGTGTGAATGCAGCCACGGCAAAGCGATTGAAACTATTAAGTATCGCTCCGGACATCCCGGTAAAAGTAATAAACCATAAATACGGAAACGTGATTTTTAACAGTACCGAAGCCAACTCAAATTTATCCGCGCCCGGTTTGTCATGTAGCCAGTCTAAAAACCAACCGGTTCCAAAAATCATCGCCACCACGGGCGATGCTAAAATGCCAACCAGCGTCACCAGCGTCACAATCAATCCCAGCGTACCGCTGACCCGAGCCACTAATGCCCTTAACTCACTGTCATCTTCTTGCTGTTTGTATTGAGTAAAAACCGGAATAAAAGCCTGAGCGAAAGCACCTTCAGCAAATAATCGACGTAAAAAATTAGGGATGCGATTGGCAAAGAAGAAAACATCCGCTCCCGTTCCGGCCCCGAGCAAATTTGCAACCACCACATCCCGAACTAATCCGAGCACACGCGAGATGAGGGTCATGGAACTGACAATCGCCCCTGATTTCAGTAATTTTTTACTCAAAGTTGTAATAACCTCACGAAACAATCATGACTTAACAGATAGAAGCTGTTAGAATGCGCCCAAGTTTAACCTTGCGTGATGAGAAATAACAGATCCACGCGATTGGTTAAATTTTGTTTGACATCACATGGGAAAAAAGGCATATTCCACGGCCTTTAAAGAAAGAGATTCGAGTTCGGGAGTAAACCTTGGCTAATATCAAGTCAGCTAAAAAACGTGCTATCCAAGCTGAAAAAAGCCGTAAGCACAATGCTAGCCGCCGCTCCATGATGCGTACTTACCTGAAAAAGGTAATTGCAGCTATTGCAGCAGGCGACAAAGAAGCAGCGCAGGGCGCTTTGAAAGCAGCTCAGCCTATTCTGGATCGTGCTGCCACTAAAGGCCTGATCCACAAAAATAAAGCAGCTCGTCATATGAGTCGCTTGAATGCTCAAATTAAAGCGCTGTAATTTTTTCAGCCTTTAATAAAAAAGCCGGCAACTCGCCGGTTTTTTTATATCTGAAATCCTGAATAGTTCACATCTACTTGAATTATTTCGCACAGAACATCTGGTGCAGTAACTGCAACACCGATTTAGCTTCCTCACTATATAAACGATAGTAGATCGTTTGTGCGTCCTTACGCGTTGAAACCAAATTCTCCCGCCGCAGCCAAGCCAAATGTTGCGACAACGCAGACTGACTCAAAGGCACACTCTGATTGAGCTGCCCTACCGATAATTCTCCTTCGACTAAATGACACAGAATCATAAGCCGATGTTTATTCGCCAACGATTTTAAAAGGCTCAGAGCTTGATCCACATTTCCTAATTGTAAACTATCCATAATCGCTACCGGGTTATTCCTGAAAACAGTTCACTAAAATCACTCTGACACAACCGCTGTACAGCTGGATGTTGGATCATTCGCTTAGCGAAAATCACGTAATACTCCTCTTTGATATCATCGGTCATTCCCAATAGACGGATCCGCTGATCCATCATAATCTCTTCCATATAAATAGCAGGGGCCACAAAAATCCCCTTAGACGCCGACCCAAATGCAGTCATCAATGCCGCATCGTCAAATTCGCCCATGATAGAAACGGCTAGTCCCAACTCTTCAAACCATCCCAAAAGTTTGCGCCCTAATGCGCTGCGTCGCGATGGGATCAACAGTGGATATTGTTCCAAACATGCCGGGAAGACCAGCTTATCGGTTTTATCAAAATGTATCGAGGAGAAAAAAGCAATCCCGCATTCTCCCAACCATTTACTAAATAAAGCATCATGCTTATCACTGTCGAGCGCACAATCAGATAAAATCATATCCAACTTGTGTTCACTTAACTGTTCCAGCAACATCTCATGGGTCGATTCAATACAGCGCAGTTGCATACGCTCATCATCCGGCATGACCGACATCAAGACCTTCGATGCTAAACCTTTAGATAAAGCATCGGCGACACCGACTTCAAATAATAAGCTTTCCTGCCCGGTATAGTTCACAATATCCAGCATTTCATAGCTTAAAGAAAACATCTTATCCGCATATTTAAACACCAGTTGACCTAACTCGGTCGGTGTAATTTTGGGCCCCTTACGCACAAACAGAGCCCCTTTTAAGCGTTCTTCTAACAGCTTAATCTGCCCCGTCACCGTTTGTGGCGTTAAAAACAATGCCTGAGCAGCAGCCGTCACGGACCCCCGTTTACAGGTCATCCAGAAGTAATACAAATGGTTGTAATTTAAATGTGCCATTTATCCCCTACCGACATTCATTAAGATCGGCTAATTGGTCTCTGAGCCACTTTTTTTGCTCAGGTAACAATTGCTGCTGATCCGCCCAATTATTCCAATGGCGATACGTTTCCTGAGTACAATACTGCCCCCGAGCCCATAAATAACGCTGTCCACCCCGAGAGTTTAAAGCCCGACTGGCAAAGGCATCTTGCATGTCCGACTGTTGTTTCAACTCTTTCAGACTATCCACAACCCCTTGTAAATAAGCTTGGCACAGTGCCGGTTGTTTCTGACAATCATATGGACTATGGGGATTGGCAACGGCTGATGCACTCACTCCCATAATGGCTAAAATGACACCTAATTTAGACGCTATCATACCGGTTTCTCCATTAAAATCATCCAAGGACTATTTCTGATCATGGGTCACACCCCATGCAGGAGCTGTTGTCATTCGCAATAAAAGATAACCACAACACGCTGCTAAAAAAGATCCCATTAGAATCGCCAGACGGGCCTGATCAACGAAAACACGCAGTTCCGGAAATGCCAGTGATGTGATAAAAATCGACATAGTGAAGCCAATACCCGCCAATACGGCTGTGGCAAAAATCTGATTCCAGCGGATCCCTTTAGGTAACGTCGCTAACTTTAACTTCACAGCTAAGACACACGCGACAAAAATTCCCACCGGTTTACCAATAAATAATCCCAACATCACACCAAGTGACAAAGAAACATGAAAGACCGACTCAGCTCCTAAAATTCCAATCCCAGCATTGGCAAATGCAAACAACGGCAAAATGATATAACCCGACACAGAATGCAGTGCATGCTCCAATCGCTGCAACGGCGAATGCTCATGGCCTTTCACTCGCAAGGGGATCATAAATCCAAGTAAAACCCCGGCGATGGTCGCATGAACTCCGGATTTTAAAACCGCAACCCACAGCACGACGCCCAGTAACATATAAGGTGTCAGCGAACTACAGCCCCGACGATTTAAAATAAACAATCCAATTAACGCAGCCCCCGCCCAAGCTAATGCCGTTAAAGACATCCCATGCGAGTAAAACAACGCGATAATGAGAACCACCCCTAAATCATCTGCGATCGCTAAAGCTAATAAAAAGATCTTTAAACTCGCCGGAACTCGTTTACCTAACAGAGCCATCACCCCGAGTGCAAATGCAATATCCGTCGCGGCCGGGATCGCCCAGCCCGACTGCAAAACAGGATCCTGATGATTAAAAAACAGATAGATGACTGCGGGGACAACCATCCCTCCCAAGGCAGCAAATACCGGTAAACTCGCCTGTTCCCGACTCGATAATGCGCCTTCTAAAATTTCACGTTTGACTTCAAGGCCAATCACCAGAAAAAAGATAGCCATTAACCCATCATTCACCCATAACAATAATGGCTTTTCAATATTGAGTCCGGCAATTCGAACTTGTACGACCGTATCGAATAAATGCTCATATAAATTCTGTAACGGAGAGTTTGCCATCACTAACGCCACCAGCGCAGCAATAATCAGTAAAATGCCACTAGCGGCTTCCATACGTAAAAAACGATCGATAAATTCACGCATTCTCTGTTCCCGTTTATGAGTGATAACATCCTAGTTTAGCGATTGTTACCGATAATAAAATTCGATTCTTATTTAGGTTACTTTCGGTTTTTACGAACATTATAACTATTTGAATCGCAGCTTTAACACGCTGCTATCGATCCGCCCCAAGGCTCGCTCAGATAGCTATAGCCATCATCAACTCAAATTAAAATGGCTAACGCTATAAATTATAGACGGTTCCATCTCGATCATGAGGCCCAACTCATCCAGACGGATACCCTATCTAAGATAAAAGCGACTCTCGATGCTGACACAGATATCGCCACAGCCGCTGTGCGGCATGTGATGAAAAACTGCCACTGCGTCTGGCTAGACCGATTCGTCGTGGATATTCGGGTGTTAAAGGGAGCACTCGAATCTCAGGGTGAAAATCAGGGACGGCCAGTTCAGCTACGATAGAAACCCCCAATCCAGAACGGATCATGGCCAATATAGAAGTTAACTGCACCGCTGTATGTTTAAACTGTAACGGAGTTCCCGATGTTGAAAACCAAGCCCGAATCAATGCTTCACTTCCGCCTTTGGTTAAGATGAAGTGACGTGTTTCAAGGTCAGCTACCGATATCGCAGGTAACAACGCCAAAGGGTCATCCTCATGAACCAATGCGACGAGTCGGTCCGTGACTATCGGAATAATCTCTAAATCTAAATATTCATGATCCACAATTGTAGCGAAATCAACCCGCCCTTCACGCAATGCTAGAAGTGCTTCATCGTCATTAAACTCACTAATTCCCACACTTACTTTGGGTAAATCTCGACGAACGCTCTCAAATAATCGCGGTAGCATATGGGTCGAAGCCGATGCGCCAAAAGATGCAATTTTTACAACGCCGGCTCCCTCTTTTCGGATCATCCGCAGCTGTCGGATTAACATCGTCTCTTGTTCCAAGCGTTGTCGAGCAAACTGAGCCACCAGCCTCCCTTCTTCAGTCAACTCCAAAGGACGAGCATCTCTTTTGATAAGCGCAAACCCCAACAAAGATTCGGCTCGACGAATGGCTTTGCTGGCTGCGGGCTGACTTACCGCTAGCGATGTGGCCGCTTGCGATAGATTTTCTCCCTCTAATAGATGCAGAAGAAGTTTAGGAACCAACGCCGGAATGCTATCTAAGTGTTCAATCATCACAGTATAACTTCAGGTTATTTTTTTATTCATGATTATGCTATCAAGATATTCCGAAACTAGATATAACGCGCCACGCCTTGGCCATCACAATCACTCTTATCGAAGGAAATAAATAGTATGCACATAGAAACATGGTTCGCCTTTTTTACAGCATCATTCATCCTAACCATGATGCCTGGCCCCAGTATCTTGTTAGGGATGGTTCATTCGATGCGCTATGGCATCTCCAAAACTCTCTTTACAGCACTTGGGGATATCTCTGCCAATTTCATACAAATGGTAATAGTTGCCGTCGGCTTGGGAGTTCTGATCTCCACTTCCGAGCAGGCCTTTACTCTCATCAAATGGTTTGGCATAACCACGCTACTTTATATGGGGATTAAAATGATATTTTTCAGTCGTTCAAAACAGCCACAACTCCAAAAGCTCACCGATGAGGCGATCCCGACCTACAAACTGTACTGGAGCGGATTTCTGGTCGCTGCGGGAAATCCCAAAGCGATTGTATTTTTTACAGCTTTTTTTCCACAATTTATTGATCCTACCCAATCCCTCCTATCACAAATGGCAATCATGTGCCCCACAATGGCCACTTTAGATTTTTCATGGGTTATGTTCTATGCATTATTGGCCAACAAGAGCCTGCATTTTATGAAAGCTCATCCCCAATATATGAACCGAATCGGCGGCACAGCCCTTTTAGGAGCAGCATGTGTACTATGGGCGACCCAATAATCTCAACATAGAGCGAAAAGACATAGATCTAATTATGGAATCGCCATCAACACCTGATCTCAGCAAGGTAGATGTTGTTTGTGACCTCATTTCCACAAGCAATCTCTATTAAAACAGCTACGGTACTGGCACAACATACCGAATCGGCTGGCGTTAAACCGGCCAATAAAGCCCCTGTTTCGGGATATCCAGTACCAACTGTGAATTCATGCGTCGCACACATGGGTTAGCCACCATCAATCGTTCACTAAAATTATCGTAATCCCGAGTATCGGTGGCCGTGACTACCGCCACCAAATCAACATCGCCCGTCACATAAAACACTTGTTGGACCGCGGCCTCGTGTTTAATCCACTGCTTAAACTGCTCCAGAGCCGGATAATTATCCCGTTCCAGTTCGATGCTGACTAAGAAAGTCAAATGCGGTAACTGGTTGGGATCAACCATCGCAACCTCAGCCACAATAATCCCCTGCTCTCGTAGCCGTTTAGTTCGGCGCTGCACCGCAGACGCAGATAACCCGACACGTTCGGCCAGTTGCTCACTGCTGAACCTGCAATTTTGCTGCAATAACGCCAGTAATTGACGATCAAACCGGTCCAATTCCATAGCATGGCCTTTTAACTGCACTAATCGGGTCATTTTCCCCGATCAATAGCTTAAAAACCAGCATTCACACTCTAAAAACGCCGTATCAGCAGATGAAATCCAACTTAAAATGACTCTTATTCACCACAATAAATATCACCTTTATGACGGACACCACTTTTTCTGCCAACACCATCGCTCTGAATGCAGGGCTCAGCCGCAACCATCCGTTCCGGGTGCTGGCCCCGGATATCACCATGAGCATCAACCATCACTTTCAACCCGATCAGGGGGCATTCTCAGCCGAGCAGATCGACGATCTAACGCAAACAGATTATCTCTATGCCAGTTGGATGAATCCAACAGTACGGCAATTAGAACGACGACTAGCGGCGTTGGAACAAACGGAAGATAGTTTTGCCTGTGCCTCGGGAATGGCCGCTATCACCGCCACCTTCTTAGGATTACTAAAAGCTGGGGATCATCTGCTGATCAATGATGTCTGCTATGCGGGCGTTAGCGAACTGGCTCTGAAACTATTACCCGAATGGGGAATTGAAGTCAGCTGCGCCAATTTAACTAATATGGAAGAAGTAACCCGAGCCATCCGTCCCAACACACGACTGATCCATGCTGAAAGCCCCTGTAACCCGCTGCTCCGTCTAACCGATATTCAGCGTTTAACGCACTGGGCCCATCAGCAAGATATACTCGTTAGTGTCGATTCAACATTTGCAACACCGCTCTTATGTCAACCGGCCACTTTAGGTGCAGATTTAGTGATTCACTCACTCACCAAATTCATGAATGGTCACGGAGATGCGATGGGAGGCTGTGTCAACGGTCACCGTTCTCTTATCCAGACGATCCGTTCCCGAGCTGGAGCTTATTTTGGCGCAACATTAAGTGCCCAAAACGCTTGGCTCATTATGCGAGGGATCGACACACTGCCCCTTCGCATGCAGCAAGCTTGTGCCACAGCCGCACAGGTTGCCCGTTGGCTGGAACAACATCCCAAAGTTAAACGGGTGATCTATCCGGGGTTAGCCAGCCATCCTCAAAAGGCACTGGCTCAAAAAATATTTCCCAAAGGGGGCGCGATGCTGACTTTTCAGGTCGATGACCTAGATGCCGTTGCCGACGCATTCGCTCATAAAGCAAAAGTTTTTTATTATGCCTTTTCATTAGGCCATCAACGCTCACTAGCCGTTGCGCTGAAAACCCAACCGCTACTTCAGAACAGTTACTCGCTCAATCAAGAACAGTTAGCAGATTATGCCCGTTATGCCGGTGACGGCGTGATCCGGCTAGCTATCGGTCTGGAATCAGCAACCGATCTCATTGCCGATCTCACAACGATACTCGGAGCGTCATAGTTAGATAGCCTAACGGCCGTAGGTGAACGATGCTTTCTTTCTACCACGATTCGCGGTGGTTTTGCGCATGAAGCATCGAGCCTTGCCGGCTCGTTCATCGATAGATTCATCGGCACTATCTCAGCCCGAGAAAGACTATTCACAAAAATTGCAGTCGCTATAATAGTCTCAAGCCACAGTTTCTGATGGTATAAAACCATCGGGCAAATATGCCTTAATCAATTACTGGAATTCAGATGAAACAATACTTAGATCTCTGTCAGCGAATTATTGATGATGGAGTATGGATTGAAAATAAGCGAACTGGGAAACGCTGCCTCACGGTCATCGATGCATCATTAGAATATGATGTTGAACATCAGCAATTCCCGCTCATTACAACCCGTAAAAGTTACTTCAAAACAGCCATTGCTGAACTACTCGGCTATATGCGAGGTTATGACAATGCGGCACAATTTCGTGCAATTGGCTGTAATACCTGGAATGCGAATGCCAACGAAACTCAGGCTTGGTTGGATAATCCCAATCGTAAAGGCGAAGATGATATGGGGCGCGTCTATGGCGTTCAGGGACGTCGTTGGGCTAAACCCGATGGCGGGCACGTCGATCAACTCAAAAAACTCATTGATAACCTCAGCCGGGGGATTGATGACCGAGGCGAAATTTTATCGTTTTACAATCCGGGAGAATTCCACCTCGGATGTCTGCGCCCCTGCATGCATACCCACACATTCTCGCTACTAGGAGACGATCTATATCTGACCTCCTATCAGCGCAGCTGTGATGTTCCATTAGGGCTTAACTTTAATCAGGTACAAGTCTATACGCTACTAGCGCTGGTTGCTCAAATCACTGGGAAAAATGCAAAACGAGCCTACCATAAGTTAGTGAACTGTCATATTTATGAAGATCAACTCGAACTACTCCGAGACGTACAACTGAAACGGAAACCATTTCCTTTGCCACAACTCCATATTAATCCGGACATCAAATCACTTGATGATATTGAAACATGGGTTACGCCTGATGATTTCGAAGTCACGGGTTATCAATCGCACCCACCGATTAAGTATCCGTTTTCAGCTTAAATATCGATATAACCACCGCACGAGGCGGTGGTTAAAGAGACTCTCATCAGCCATATTGCAACGACTTGACAGAGTTTTCTCTGATTAACGAACAGAAGATGAAGCCGCACGCCGATAAGCCCAGATCAGGATGAGTAATCCAATCACAATCATCGGGAGTGATAGCAGTTGCCCCATCGTCGTTCCGAAGAACAAAAATCCTAACTGAGGATCCGGTTGGCGGAAAAACTCAACAAAGAACCGAAAACATCCATACCCTAGTAAAAATGCGGCCGAGACAGCCCCCATTGGTGGACGACGTTTACGATAACAAGCCAGAATCACGAGTAATACGATACCTTCTAAAAAAAACTCGTATAACTCAGAAGGATGTCGCGGTAAAGGACCCGCATCAGGGTACACAATCCCCCAAGGCATCGTCGTCACTCGCCCCCACAACTCCCCGTTAATAAAATTACCGATACGCCCCGCAGCGAGCCCAAAGGGAACAAGAGGAGCGACAAAATCAGCCACGATGAAAAAATGCCGGTGCGTTTTACGAGCAAAATAGAGCATCGCTAAAATCATACCAATCAGACCGCCATGAAATGACATGCCCCCTTGCCAGACTTTAAAGATATACAGCGGATTATGCACAAATAAATCCAACTGATAAAACAACACATAGCCAATCCGCCCACCGAGGATCACACCTAAAAAGCTATAAAACAGCAGATCACTCACCTGTGGGCGTGTCCAGTCATTATCGCTGCGATCCGCGTAACGATTCGCAATAAACAACGCCCCCATAAAGCCAACAAGGTACATCAAACCGTACCAATGAACACTTAAAGGACCAATATGAAAGGCAATCGGATCAAGATGAGGAAATTGAATGGGTGTTGTCACAAAGACCCCTTGCATGATTATTTAGGAAAAATACCGCCGCATTGTGCAAGTATAACGACCAGAACACAAGTTATGCATCTTGAGAGTTCATCCGAACCAGATGGATCAAATCCTGTGAGGTTAAATATTCATTGAGTAGCGCTAATATTTGCTCCGCATTTTCTGCAGCCAGCAATGGCTCTCTAAATTGTTTGATATCGTTGATATTGACTCGCCGAATCAGATATTTAATTTTTGCCAGATTAAAACTACTCATACTTAGATGTTGATACCCCAGCGCCAATAAAATTAGGCAGCCAAAAGGTTCTCCGGCCATTTCACCACAAACACTCACCGGGATACCAAACTGCTGGCCTTGTCGAATTACATGATCAAGCGCTCGAATAACCGCCGGATGATAAGTCGAATACAAACCGGAGACCCGGGTATTATTACGATCCACAGCCAACAAATATTGAGTGAGATCATTGGTTCCAACCGACCAGAAATCGACTCGCTTCGCCAGTTCAGGCAGAATAAAGAGCGCGGAAGGCACCTCGATCATCACCCCCAATGGGGGACACTGGTGCTCATTACGATTAGGTAACTCTTCAGTGACTTCCTGCCAAGCCCGGTCCATTAATTGCCGAGCATGATCAACCTCTTGCAAGGAACTGATCATCGGTAACATCATGGATAAATTCGGATGGATCAACGCCGCCCGATACATGGCACGACATTGCACTAAAAAAATATCCGGGTGATCCAATGTCATCCGGATCCCTCGCCATCCTAAAAATGGATTCTCTTCATGAATTGGAAAATAAGGGAGCTGCTTATCGCCACCGATATCCAGAGTCCGCATGCAGACCGGTTTATTCTTATAGCTACTCAGCATGCGTAAATAACTCTGATATTGTTCCGCTTCCGAAGGAAAACGGTTCTGCATCAGAAAGGGGACTTCAGTGCGATACAAGCCCACCCCATCGGCAACTCGCTGTGCCATATCGGCATCGGCACTTAAACCAGCATTAATTAATAATTCAATATGTACATGATCCAATGTGCAGGCGGGTTGTTCAATATCCTGATTAATCTGAGCCACCAGAACCCGTTCCTGACGCAAAAGTTGCCGGTATTCCTGACGCAAAATATAATCCGGTTCAACAAAAATACGGCCATTATGCCCGTCGACAATCAAATCCCGATGCAATAGTAAATTCAAATCGACGGAGATACCGAGAACCGCCGGGATCCCAAGCGCCCGGGCCAGAATCGCCGCATGCGAATTACTCGCCCCTTGCTTGGAAATAATCCCTTTCAACCGCTCTCGCGGCAAATCGCCCAACATCGTTGCCGTCACTTCATCGGCAATTAAAACAAAGTTACGATCCGGAGCCTGACACCACTGAGGCTGAATAAGATGGGTTAACAACCGTTGACACAAATCCTTTAAATCAACAGCTCGTTCTCTTAAGTAGCTATCACTTAACGCTTCAAACTGACTCAAATATTCATCTCGAACCAATTGCAGTGCGCTAATCGCGGTATACCCTTGTTTAATCTTCAGCCGTAATGATTTGACAAAACCCGCATCATTGATCATGCCTTTATAGACTTCGAAGATGGACAACACATCTCTGGGCAAATCATTACCAAGGCGCTGAGACATCTGATGAATATCACCCAATGTACAGCTGAGTGCATGCTCTATCAGTCCTAATTCATCGTCGATTTGAGTCGTTGTTTCCAGTTCCAGCTCACCTAACTCGCCCGGAGACTGAAAAACCCAGCCATTAGCCATCGCGATCCCAGGCGATCCTGCAATACCTTTGATGGCGTCTTTAGGAACATCAGGGGAAGTATGAGTCGCTTCAGCCGCTTCAGCTTGGCTGAGAACGGCTGAAAGATGAGCGGATAGCGTCACTAAAAAAGCTTCTTCAGCGTCACTGAACGAACGGATCTGGGATTGTTGCACCACCAGAACTCCGATTAACTGACGCCGATAAATGATCGGAGTCCCTAAAAAGGAACGAAATGAATCTTCCTCAGCCTCAGGGAGATACTTAAAACTGGGATGGTGATGGACGTCGGCCAGATTAATTGGCTCTTGTCGCCTAGCGACTAACCCGACAACCCCTTCATCAAAATGAATACGAGCATGACCCACCGCAGCTTGAGCCAAGCCATCCGTTGCACGAAGTAACAGCTGCTGTTTTTCACTATCGGCCTGATAAACAGAACAACAATCCACCTGCATCGTGAGCCGAATTTCTCCAACCAAAAGTTGCATGGCCGCATCAAACGAAGCAGCCTGACTTACTTTTTCAACAATCCGGCGTAACTCTGCTAGCACCGTAATTCCTCACCATAAATCTATCAACTGATAACATCATTCAGGATGAACGAGAGTTACGCCGTTTTCGTTTTCGCCGGGTACTATTACTGCGCTCTTTGACCGGATGCCCCATTAATAATGGGGCAAACTCTTTCAGAGCCCGACGATAGACATCTCGTTTAAACGAAACGACCTGTCGGACTGGATACCAATAACTGACCCATCGCCAGTCATCGAATTCAGGATGTCCACAGCTGTCAAAACAGATATTAGACTCATTACTCTCTAAACGAACTAAAAACCATTTTTGCTTTTGACCCAGGCACACGGGTTTACTTTCCCAGCGCACCAATCGTTTTGGCAATTTGTAACGCAACCAATGCCGGCTAATAGCGAGAATCCGAACGTCGTCTTTTTTTAAACCGACTTCCTCAAATAGCTCCCGAAACATAGCTTGTTCCGGATTTTCACCGTCATTCACACCTCCCTGAGGGAACTGCCAAGAGTGCTGGCCGAATCGACGCGCCCAAAGCACCTGTCCACGTTTGTTACAAATGATGATGCCAACATTCGGACGATACCCATCACCATCAATCACTGAAATACCTTCAGTTAAACCTTACTTATGATTTGATTCTTTCACATAACTTTTGAGGCAGCAAACCAAATCATGTCGATTCCAAGAGAAATATGAACTCTATCGTTCTATCGCGGATTATTTACACAACGCTCAACAGCTCAAGGATCACTTTTCCAAAAAATCTGTGGATAAACCTTTTGATAACCTATCAGTTACTCACAAATAAGTTTTATGCTGTGCATAATAATTAGCTGAATGCCTCATATATTATAGATTAACTATATGATTTTAAATATTTTATTTTTACATCTTCAGCCTAATTAGTCAGGGATAAGACTTCTCTTGAATGAGTGTTCGAAAAACATACTATTTAAAATTTTTTGGATTTAATCCACATTTTTTAATGATATTTTCTTCTATATCACTCTGCATTAGTCTCAGGTGAAGGTTATTCATCAAAGTTGTGGATAAGTCTGTGGGATCACTCTGAGTGAACGGGCATAACCCGTGCACGACTGCTACACGATAAAAATCTTATCCACCAGTCACCTTCAATCCTCTGTTTTATATGCACTTTTTATAGGTAAAAGAAATATCACAGGACACTGCCGAATGAGGCTTCACTGCTGTACAATAATTACCAGATCGTTGATAACCCAATGCCGAGAACATGACATCACCTGCTTCCATCACCGAATTACTCGCTCGCTGTCAAAATATGGCTGGGCTGACACTCGTCGATATCGCATCCCGATTAGGGGTGGCTCTACCTAAAAATCTACGCAAAGAGAAAGGCTGGAGCGGACAACTCATCGAGCTATGGCTGGGAGCGAGCGCCGGAAGTAAACCGGAACAAGACTTTCCTCAGCTGGGTATTGAACTCAAATCACTCCCCGTTGATCGTGAAGGGATCCCGCTGGAGAGTACCTATGTCTGCATGGCACCTTTACTTTACAGTCAGGGAGAAACTTGGCAAACCAGTAGTGTCCGCAACAAACTTTCTCGAGTGTTATGGATCCCGATTCTAGCGGAGCGAACTATCCCACTTGAACAGCGGATGGTCGGAACGGCCATTTTATGGACACCATCCGCGCAGCAAGAAGCAATCTTGCGCCAAGATTGGGAAGAACTCATGGAGATTATTGCCTTTGGTCAGGTTGAACAGGTTACCGCCCGCCATGGGGTTGCATTGCAACTTCGCCCCAAAGCCGCTAATAGTCGGGTCAGAACCAAAGCCTATGGTAAAAACGGACAACTTATTGATACGCTCCCCCGAGGATTCTATTTACGAAGAGAGTTTACTAAGCAGCTATTGTCATACTATTTCTGAAATAAATCTGAAGACTATTGACCAATATCATAATTTGAACAAAACTTAATTTACGCTATATGGAATAATTCGTCTGACAAAGGAGCTATAACAATGGCATTGAAAAAGCAGTATCTTAAGTCGAAGCCTGAAGTTCGCGTCACATTTGAAGTGAGCAAAGAGGCCGCTAATAATGCATCTAGAATATTTTTGCTTGGGGAATTTAATCAATGGGAACCCGTTGAATTAGATCATATGAAAAATGGTAAATTTAAAATCGTCGTAAAATTACCAACAGATCAACAAAGCAGTTACCAATTCCGCTATAAGCTCTGTGATGCCTCAGGAAAAGAATATTTCGAAAATGACTGGAATGCAGATGCCTACTGCCCCAATCTATACGGAGAAGAAAACTCTGTGATTACCGTAACCCATTGACAGATATTCGCTTCTTATAACACCAGTTAAAATAAAACTTTCGACGTACCCCGTGGTTTTATTGTTAACATCCAAAGGCTGTCGAATGTTGCAGACAAGATTGATCCGCAACATTCGACAGGCCGGAAGTGGTTTTGATCTTGTCTCCCTTTTTGAGCTCTGCTTACCGTGTTATCACTTTGAAATTTTATATTCTGAATGCGTGTCATGCTGACTCAGCCCCACAGGCCTCATCAGTGAGAGTGCTCTTCTCAGATCGAAAAAGCCCGGTGAACACCGGGCTTCCAAACTCATATTGGCTGATAAAAATCTTATTTTTTATCCAGTTTTTCTTTAATACGAGCTTTTTTACCTGACAGATTACGCAGGTAGTAGATTTTCGCACGGCGAACGTCACCACGACGTTTCACAGCAATGCTTTCAATTAACGGGCTGTGAGTCTGGAATACACGTTCAACACCTTCACCACTTGAAATTTTACGAACGGTGAATGAAGAGTGTAAACCACGGTTACGTTTTGCAATTACAACGCCTTCAAAAGCCTGCAAACGTTCGCGATCACCTTCTTTAACTTTGATCTGAACGACAAGGGTGTCACCTGCAGAAAATGCAGGAACATCTTTTTTCATTTGCTCTTCTTCGAGCGCTTTGATGATATTACTCATAATCTCTTTATCCTAGTAGTAACTGAAACTGTCGTGTGTTTACTCGTTATTGTCACGAATATACTCAGCAAGCAATCGCTGCTGTTCGTCAGTCAGAGCTAGAAGCTTTAATAACTCTGGTCGTCTCTGGTAAGTCCGTCCCAGTGATTGTTGTTCCCGCCAACGCGCAATCGCTTGATGATTGCCACTTAGCAATACCTCAGGTACTGCCTCACCATCCAGAATTTCCGGACGCGTGTAATGTGGACAATCAAGAAGGCCATTCGAAAAAGAATCCTGTTCCGCTGAAAGCTTATCGCCTAAAACACCCGGAACCAATCGGGCTATCGCATCGATCATGACCATGGCAGGCAATTCTCCGCCACTTAGGACATAATCTCCAACTGACCATTCTTCATCGACTTCAGAGCGAATTACCCGCTCATCAATCCCTTCATAACGACCCGCCAAAAAAATCAATTTTTCAGATTTTGCCAGCTGAGCCGCATTGGCTTGACTAAAAGTTTGCCCTTGAGGCGACAAATAAATAACCCGAGCACCTTCCCCGGCAGCCGATTTTGCAGCATGAATCGCATCCCGCAACGGCTGAACCATCATTAACATGCCAGGACCGCCCCCATAAGGCCGATCATCGACAGTTCGATGACGATCGTGGGTAAAATCACGAGGATTCCAACGATGTAGCTCCAGTAAACCGTGCTTTATCGCTCGCCCCGTAACCCCATACTGGGTTATCGCATCAAACATCTCTGGAAATAAGCTAATAACACCGATCCAGAGCGAAGGTAATTTGTCATTCATCAGGAAACCTAAAAACCAGGGTCCCAATCCACTGTAATCACTTGAGCCTCACGATCAATCTGATCGATCATTTGTGACTCAATAAACGGAATTAGCCGTTCTTTTTTACCGAAAGCATCTTTCAGGTTTGCCTGTACAACCAATACATCGTTAGAACCCGTCTCCATGAGATCGATCACCTGACCTAAATCATAATTCTGACGGTTCACAACTCGCATTCCTAACAAATCACGCCAATAAAATTCATCGTCGGCTAATTCAGGAAGGTCGGCTGCCAATACTGCGATATCTTGCCCGGTCAATGCCTGGGACTGTTCACGGATATCATAACCTTTCAACTTGGCAATCAAGGAACTATTATGTCGGCGCCAATCTGTCATTTCGACTTCACGCCACTGCCCATCCTGCCCGACTAACCAATGTGGATAGTCAAAAATTGCTTCGGCCTCTTCAGTAAAAGAGTTGATTTTCAGCCACCCCTTAATGCCATAAACCGCACCAAGGCGACCTACAATGACAACTTCCGGATGACTCATCTCATTTACCTTATTTAATTCGTTCAACGCTTAAGCAGTAGCCTGAGCCTGAACATCTTTGATCAATTTTTCTACGCGAACAGAAACAGTCGCACCTTGGCTAATCCAGTGTTTAACACGTTCCATATCTACACGAAGATTTTCTGTTTCGCCTTTCGCGATCGGATTATAAAAACCTAAGTTTTCAATGAATCGACCGTTACGAGCGTTACGGCTGTCTGCTACAACAACCTGATAAAATGGCCGTTTTTTCGCGCCACCACGTTGTAAACGAATGGTAACCATATCGTCCTCATTTCTTATATTGAATGTTTGCTCCTGCTGGAGCACCCGCTAATTGAAGCCGCGAAATTTTACACTGTTATGAATAAAAAGCAAGCCATCTATACAGATGGCTTGTCATGGAGGGATTATTTTTTAGCGGCGTAATGGCGCTGATCATGCGCCTGAGCCAACAAATTACGACTCTCTTGCAAAAACTGCTCGGCATAATCACCAAACCAGTCACTCACTCGCCGAAATTCTTCAATAAAAGCTTCGCTATCATGACGCTCAAGCATTTCCAGCATTTGCCCGAACCGATGGTAATAACGACGGATCATCTTCAAATTATCACTCTGTGCCATAATGATATCGGCATACAGTTCTGGACTTTGTGCAAACAGGCGGCCAACCATTGCTAATTCCAAGCGATAAATAGGAGAGCTCAAATCCAATAACAATTCCAGATCCGGTGCTTCTTGCGCCAGATGAACCCCATAAGCAAACGAGGTAAAATGTCGCAAAGCCTGAATAAGCGACATCGCATGATCATGTTCCGCAGCAGGCGCCGCATATAAATGCGATCCCCAGATTTGGATCTGATCCAGCAACCATTGGTATTGTTCTTGGCCACGGCCTTCACTGTAAACCACAACCTGCTTGGCAAAGCTGGTGACATCCGGGCCAAACATCGGGTGCAAACCAACTACAGGGCCAGGATGCACCTCGAGCATGACTTGCAATGGCGTGGCTTTAATACTGGTTAAATCCGTCAAAATACAATCGGCTGGAAGATGGTTCAGTTGACGAATCACGGATTCCGTAACGTGGATCGGAACCGACACCACCACCACACTGGCTCCGTCAAGCAACTGATCCGCGCGCTCCCAATCCTGCTCTTCTAAAATCCGAACTTCATACCCCGATAAACGGAACATCCGAACAAAAAGGCCACCTAACTGGCCATTTCCCCCGATCACGACAATCGGGCCAGCTTTGGGATTAACGGCCTTAAAGCCATTTTCATGCTCATTGCTATACGATTCGCGCATGACGCGCCGCAATACATCTTCGATCAGCTGACCTGAAACATTGACCTGTTCAGCTTCCTGACGTCGCTTAGCCAACATAGCCGCTTCTCGATCCGGCGCGTAAATAGGCAGACCATGCTCACTTTTGATCTCCCCCACCAGCCGCACAAGTTTCAGCCGTTCCGATAACAGTGTGATTAATTGCTGGTCAACCGCATCGATTTTGTCTCGTAACGGTTGGAGCGGATGAGTATCACTCATCTTGATTCTCCACACGAGGAGCTAAATGCCCTTTCAACGCGTGATACATTTCACCCATGACTTTTTCGGTCGTTTGCCAGTCAATACAAGCATCTGTCACTGAGACACCATATTTAAGTTCAGAAACGGGCAACTCACTTGGCTGATTGCCTTCATTAATGTTGCTTTCCAGCATCAATCCGACAATCGAACGATTACCTTCTTGGATCTGATTGACGACATTCCAAGCCACCAACGGCTGCAACCGATGGTTCTTATTGGAGTTACCATGACTACAATCGACGATCATACAAGGCTCTAGTCCCGCTTCTCGCATCGCGTCTTCAGCCTGAGCCACATTCACAGAATCATAGTTAGGCTGCTTACCACCGCGCAAAATCACATGCCCATCCGGGTTACCATGAGTTTGCAACAAGGCCACCTGGCCTTGAGTATTGATCCCCATAAACCGATGGGCTGCAGAAGCCGAACGCATCGCATTAATCGCGGTCTGTAAATTGCCATCAGTCCCATTTTTAAACCCAACCGGCATCGACAAACCACTGGCCATTTCACGATGCGTCTGAGATTCGGTGGTCCGAGCACCAATCGCCGACCAACTAAATAATTCATTCAAATACTGAGGACTAATCGGATCCAGCGCTTCAGTTGCCGCGGGTAATCCCAATTCGGCGATCCAGGTCAACAACTCCCGCGCCCGGTGCATTCCGGTTTCAATATCAAAACTATTGTCCATGTGAGGATCATTGATGAACCCTTTCCAACCCACCGTAGTTCGAGGTTTTTCAAAATAGACTCGCATCACGATAAACAGTTCGTCTCGGTATCGATCATGCAATGCTTTTAAACGACGAGCATAATCTTTAGCTGCATCCAAATCATGGATGGAACACGGACCGCAAATCACCAGAAAACGTGGATCACGTTTATGGCAAATATCAGCGATCGTCTGACGAGATTCCAGTACGAATGCTTCAGCTTCGGCAGATAGCGGAAGCTTAGCGCGCAATTCAGCAGGTGTGATCATGACCTGTTCAGACTGGATATGTTTATCATTGATCAAATCAGTTTGCATCTAACCTCTATACTCCTTGGTATTGGCATTATCAGCCACGTATAAATGAATAAATGGATAGGATAGCTCACAATACCAGTGATCCCAGCATTTGCAAGTTCAGATCGCGTTTTAAGACCCAATCATTCATCGCCTGCGAACTTTCCAATAATTTGTGGCTGATTCGTGGTTTTTTCTCGGATACTGTCGTTAATCTTTTGTCAAAAGACGTTATGTAAAAGTTATGGCGATGGCCCATTTACCCGACTATTCATTAATCATCTCTTTAGCTCAGCAGATGAGTTTATTTTTAGTAGGAGCCTATCTACTCAGCAAAACGCCATTATTTACACCTATTGTTTATCTATCGCCTCGTTTAAGCCATCGTATTTTTGTCTATCTGTTATTTTCAGGTCTATGCATATTGGGCACTTATTTTGGACAACCCGTCCATGATGCGATTGCCAATACCCGAGCTATCGGCGCGGTCTTAGGTGGGTTATTCGGCGGTCCGGTGGTCGGTTTTGCCGTTGGACTCACAGCAGGACTACACCGCTATTCCCTGGGAGGGTTTAGTGCTTTAGCCTGTGCGATTTCAACAACTTGTGAAGGATTATTAGCCGGTTCTATTCAGGCGATAGTCCGTCATCATCATCGCCGAATCGACGAACTCTTTTCACCACTATTAGTATTCAGCGTCACCTTTGCCGCTGAAGCCCTACAAATGCTAATCCTATTAATCTTTGCCAAACCTTATCCGGATGCTCTAGCGCTGGTTAAAGTGATCGCTTTACCGATGCTCATCGCCAATCCCATTGGCGCAAGTCTATTCATGATGATGATCAGCGATCGCAAATCACTTCACGATAAATTCAGTCGAAGTTACTCACAAAAAGCGCTCAAATTAGCCCAGCGCATCGTGGGAGTACTCCCCGATCTCACCCAACAAAGCGCCCAACAAATGGCTGAAATTCTTCATCAGGAAACCGGTGTAGCCGCCGTAGCCATTACCAATCGTGAACAAGTGTTAGCATTTGTGGGAACCGGTTCGGATCATCATCTGCCCAATACGGCCATTACTTCAGCATTAACTCGCAAAGCAATTGAGGAGAACAGCATTGTCTTTGCCGATGGTGTGCAACATATCTATCGGTGTAGCTGTTCAGAAAAATGTCCTCTGCGATCGGTTTTAGTCATTCCACTGCGCTGCGCTGATGAAGTCATTGGTACCGTCAAACTCTATGAATCCAAACGTCGGTTGTTTCTGACCATCAATCGAACACTGGGAGAAGGCATCGCGCATATTATTGAAGAGCAGATGGTGACCAGCCGCTATCAACAGCAACAAGCGCTACTCACGCAGGCCAAACTGAAACTGGTCAGGGCTCAAATCCATCCACATTTCTTATTCAATGCCCTCAATACCATCACCGCTATTATTCGGAAAAATCCACCTCAGGCCCGCAAACTCATCGGAGAATTAGCTCTATTTTTGCGAACCAGTTTAAAGCAGCATTATGAACAGGTTCCGCTGATTGATGAACTTCGTTGTATTCAAGCCTATTTGAATATTGAGCAAGCTCGATTCGGTGAACGATTGCAAGTAGACATCGACATTCCCGAAGCTTGGCTGCAATTTCAAATCCCGAGTTTTACGCTGCAACCTTTAGTGGAAAACGCAATTAAACATGGGATCAGCCAAATTCTGACACCAGGCCATCTAAAACTTTATCTTCAGGAGCAATCGGATCATTTTGAATTAATCGTGGAAGACAATGCCGGACTCTATCATCCCCCATCACCGGAAACATGTTCGGAACAAGGTTTAGGATTATCGATCGTACGGACCCGACTCCGACATCAATATGGAGAACAGGCTAGACTTATTATTGACTGCCTTCCGGAGCAATCAACCAAAGTACGAATCCAATTACCAAGGAGTGGTTATGTTTAAAGCGGTCATCGTGGATGATGAGCCTCTCGCTCGTGATGAATTAAAAATACTATTAGAGCAGGATGATCGCTTTGAAATCATTGCGGAATTTGACAATGCTGTGAGCTGTTTAAGCCAGTTACCCAATCTGGCCGCGGATGTGCTGTTTGTCGATATCCAGATGCCTAAATTAACCGGTCTAGATTTACTCAAAATTATCCCTCAAAAGCCACGACCATTTATTGTATTGATCACCGCTTACGAAGATTACGCACTTCAGGCTTTTGAAGATGCGGCATTTGATTATCTACTCAAACCTATCGATGATGAACGACTAAAAAAAACACTGCATCGACTGGCTCAACAGCTCACTCCCGAACCAACCTCAAATCAACACCTGACACTACTGCCCTGTTTTAGTCATCAGCAACAACAATGGATCCGATGTGAATCAGTTGAATATGCTTTTTCCGACTTGAGCGGTGTCCATATTTTTGATGGTCAGCAACAATACCATACCCAGCTCACCCTAAAAGCTCTGGAACAACAACTAGGGCTGGTGCGTTGCCACCGCCAATATCTGATCAATCCGGGAGCCATCCACGCTATTGCCATCAATGATGACGGACATGCTCTGCTCACCACCATCAGTCAATCGCAAATTCCAGTCAGTCGACGCTATTTAAAAACACTACGAGAACTCTTTGCACTGCCTTAAACACGAGCCGACAGGATATTGGCACACGTTGTTCGAACCGCTTACCCCCAAATTGGAACCTTTCATCCGGCTATATCACCAGTAAAAGCATCCGTCCATCACCTGACTCGCCATCCATGTTTAAATTGATTCTGGATAGAACACTATAATGATGAAAGGAGAACATCATGCTCTGGTTCCTGTTTTGTGTCGCCGTCTTAATCGTCGGCTATTTCAGTTATGGGAAACTGGTCGAACGCATATTCGGCCCCCAACCACAACGTCCGACCCCAGCGACTGAATTCGCCGATGGCGTCGATTATGTCACGATGTCTGACAAAAAAATTTTTCTGGTTCAGCTATTAAATATTGCAGGTTTAGGCCCCATCTTCGGTCCTATTCTGGGGGCACTTTATGGCCCAGTTGCCATGCTATGGATTGTTCTGGGCAGTATTTTCGCTGGTGCTGTTCACGATTATTTCTCAGGAATGTTATCCGTCCGCGCTAATGGGGCTTCGGTTCCCACAGTAGTTGGCAATCAACTGGGGAATTTTGCCAAACATTTCATGAACCTGTTTGCCGTGATCTTGTTATTGCTCGTTGGAGTCGTCTTTGTCCTGGGGCCAGCTAAACTACTGGCCAATATGATGAGTCTGCCAGTTTCCATCTGGGTCGCCATTATTTTTGCCTACTACATTCTCGCAACCATCGTTCCTATCGACAAAATCATTGGTCGCTTTTACCCTATTTTTGGTGCCTTATTGATTTTTATGTCGGTCGGATTAATGATTGGGCTGGTCGTCAGTGATCACCATTTTTATAATCAGGGTCTGAATTTCGCCGCCAATTTACATCCGAAAGATCTCCCAATTTGGCCATTGCTATTTATTACTATTGCCTGTGGGGCCGTATCAGGATTTCATGCAACCCAATCCCCACTGATGGCTCGGTGTATGGCCAATGAAAAATCAGGACGCTTTGTTTTTTATGGCGCGATGATTGGTGAAGGGATCATTGCTCTTATCTGGTGCACTCTGGGGTTGTCTTTCTACCATGATACGAATGCGTTGAACGCCACTCTCGCTCACGGCGGACCTGCGGCAGTTGTCCATGAAGTATCCACCTCGTTATTGGGAGGTGTCGGTGGGATCTTGGCTATTTTAGGCGTGGTCATTTTACCGATCACCTCTGGTGATACTGCATTTCGTAGCGCTCGGTTAATTATTGCGGACTTTTTGAAACTCACCCAAAAATCATTAGTGCGTCGACTTTGGATTGCCATTCCCATGTTTATCGTGGGTTACTTGATCACTCTGGCTCAATTCGGTGTGATTTGGCGCTATTTCGGCTGGGCGAACCAGACCACCGCAATGATCATGCTCTGGGCCGCAGCCGCTTATCTGGCCAAAGAAGATAAACTGCACTGGATTTGTACCATTCCAGCCACATTCATGACCGCTGTTACATTTACCTACCTCTGCCATGCCACCATCGGTTTTAATTTACCTATGAGCATTGCAACCCCTGTAGGACTCGGTATCGCAGTGATCTGCATTGTGGCTTTTCTAATCAAATTCAGACATCGTACTAGCGCACCTGAAAAACTATCGGAACAACATTAGCGCCATCCATACATCTAAAAAAGGCCAGTTACACTGGCCTTTTCATCAAATAATTCTAAATCTTAAACGGCCCTAAGCCTTCGGATCTTTTCTGATCGCTTCAATAATTGCCGTCGTTGAACAACCATCTTCAAAGTTCAGAATTTTTACTTCCCCACCATTTGCCAACACTTCCTGATGCCCGGCAATCTCATGAACTTGATAATCACCGCCTTTCACCAACAAATCCGGTAAAATATCTGCAATTAAGCGTTGCGGTGTATCCTCACTAAAACTAACTACCCAATCAACAGCCGCAAGTCCTGACAAAACGGCCATTCGTCGTTCCAGTGGATTAACCGGGCGAGATTCACCTTTTAAACGACGTACCGAATCATCATCATTGACCGCAACAATGAGCCGATCCCCCATCTGTCTGGCTTTAGTCAGATAAGACACATGTCCGGCATGTAAAATATCGAAACAGCCATTGGTCATCACTACTTTTTCACCACGGCTTTGCGCAATTCGGACCGCCTCTTTTAAACGTTCCGGCGAGATCACACCAAAGCCACTTTCATGATCACCGTAGATAAATTTAGCGAGTTCCTGAGCATTCACAGTGGAGGTTCCCATTTTGCCAACCACAATACTCGCCGCCGCATTGGCTAAAGCGCAGCTCTGAGCCAATGATTTACCGGCCGCTAAGCTCGACGCTAGCGTTGCGATCACGGTATCCCCCGCCCCAGTCACATCAAAAACCTCTTTGGCTTGTGCCGGTAAGTTCAGTGCTTCCTGATCGGGCTGCAACAGCGTCATGCCATGTTCACTGCGGGTGATAAGCAATGCAGACAGTTCCAGCTCTGCTACTAATGCCAACCCTTTGTTGACAATATCTTGTTCACTCAGACATGGCCCTACGACCGCTTCAAATTCACTATAATTCGGAGTCAACAAAGTCGCACCGCGGTATTTTTCAAAACTGGTGCCTTTCGGATCAACCAACACCGGACAATTTCTAGCTTTAGCAGCCTGAATCAAGGACTGAACTTGTGCCAACGCCCCCTTGTTATAATCCGACAGGATCACAACATCATGTCCAAGAAGATGTTGCTGATATTTAGCCACTAGCGGTGTGGCATCCACCTCATGAAAATTTTCCTCAAAATCCAATCGGATCAATTGCTGGTGACGACTCATCACTCGTAGCTTGGTAATCGTCGGGAAATCTCGATAACTGGCGAAATCACAAGCCACACCGACACCATCCAACTGAGCCTTCAACGCATCGGCCGCTTCATCTTCTCCCGTCATGCCAATCAACGTTGACCCAGCCCCTAAGGCAACAACATTCAATGCCACGTTAGCCGCGCCCCCCGGGCGTTCTTCGTTACGCTTAACGTTAACAACAGGCACTGGTGCCTCTGGTGATATCCGTCCTGTCGCTCCATGCCAATAGCGATCAAGCATCACATCACCCACTACCAGAACCCGGGCCAATGCATATTCAGGAAGCTCTACTTGCATCACGGGGAAATCCTTTCATTCATTCAATCAATAAGTATAAATATAATGCAAGTGTACCATAGAGATTTTGGAAAGCAGTTGAAATTCCTCTACAATAGGGCCCCATAATTTTTATTTTCTTTAAGATACTGGTCGTTCAATGGCAATTACTGCTCCTCCACGTCTAAACTGGCGCGCATTTCTCCCCCAACATTGGGGCGCATGGCTGATCATTATTTTTTTATACATTATTAGTTTATTACCTACACGAATTTCATGGTGTTTCGGTCGAAACTTGGGACGTTTGGCTAAGCACCTGCTAAAATCTCGCCGTCATATTGCTGAAACAAATTTAAAGATCTGTTTTCCGGAAGCCTCCCTCCAGCAGCGGCAATGTTGGCTCAATGAAACATTTGAAAATTTTGGTTTAGCCATCGTCGACACGGCGACAGCTTGGTTCTGGTCTCAGAAACGCTTTGCAAAATATATGCATGTTGAAGGGGGAGATTATCTGCGATCATTGCGTGAAAAAGACCCCAAAGGTGGAATTCTCATCATCAGTATGCATTTTTATACACTGGAATGGCATGCCCGTATGTATGGCACCCTCGATCCGGGCGTCGGAGTCTATCGCCCCAACTCCAGCCCGGTCTATGAACACTTTCAGCATCGGGCCAGAATCCGCAATAATCATTATCTGGTTAATCGCAGTGATGTCCGGGGGATGATCAAAGCCCTTCATCAGGGGGAAGCGCTCTGGTATGCACCGGATCATGACTATGGGCGTAAGGCCTCCGTCTTTGCACCTTTCTTTGCCCAACCCCATGCGGCAACTGTATCCGGAACGGCTACACTGGCCAAAGTCCGAGGTGTTCGCCCTATCATCAGCTATGCCCGTCGCAACACCGATAAACCGGGCTACACCCTTGTCATCAAGCCATTTACGAAGGACTATCCAACAGGCGATCCTATTCAGGATGCCACATTAGTCAACCAGCATATTGAAACCGCCATTAAGGAACAAATTTCAGAATATATGTGGATCCACCGGCGCTTCAAATCACGTCCAGAAGGGGAAGAATACCCGTACTAGACTGGAGTGATACTGAGCTAGGAGCATCACTTAGTCCAAGCTGAGGTCGAATAAATCCCCCCTGATACCGCGCTATGGGCACAACCAATGTGCCCATAAATTCGCCACAGCAGCTAATTCATCATTGAGTCCTTGCAACTGCGATCGATCCATCAATCGGCTATGACATTGTAAGGCGAGGCGATGGCTCTGATTGCGGATATCCAGATAGGTTTGTGTCAACTGATGTTGCTCGGATTCACTCAGCAGCCCCGCTTGGTGTGCTTGCTCAAAAATCCGGACGTTATCCGACCACTGCGTCAATGACTCAAACTGATATCCATAGGCCAAAACCAAAAATTGAGCGATAAATTCGATATCCACCATGCCGCCCCGAGACTGCTTCAGGTCAACCTGCGAGTCATTGGAACGATCCAAATGTGCCTGCATTTTATCCCGCATCGTCACAACATCCTGCCGCAGCAAATTAACATCTCGTACGGTAGCTAGAATTTGATGTCGTATCCGTGAAAACCGTTGTTGTAATTCAGCATCGCCATAAATAACCCGAGCCCGAACCAGTGCCTGATGTTCCCAAGTCCAGGCTTTCTGCTGCTGATAAGCCTCAAAAGCATCTACGGATGTCACCAGCAGTCCAGCTTGTCCAGATGGCCGCAGCCGCATATCGACTTCATAGAGAATGCCCGATGCCGTCCGGGCTTGAAAAAGATGCATGATCCGCTGCGCTAAACGTAGATAAAACTGTTTACTATCAATCTGCTTCGGCCCCGTTGTCGGTGCATAACTTTCACAATTATGCATAAAGACTAAGTCCAGATCAGAACCATACCCCAGTTCAATCCCGCCCAACTTACCATATCCAATCACGGCAAAACCGGTCTCACTTTGCTCAGATGCTATTCCCTGTGGATAGCCATAACGCTGCACCATCTGTTGCCATGCCAACTGCACAACTTTCCCGGTGATCGCTTCAGCCAGAACAGTTAGATGATCACTGACCTTCATCACGGGCAATGCTCCCACGATATCCGAAGCGGCAATATGCAGTATTTGAATTTGCTTAAACTGCCGCAGCGCTTCCATCTGCTGTTCTAGATCATCCGGCTCGATTCGTAACATGAACGTATTCAGTTGTGCCTGATAGCTCGATTCCGAAACAGGCTGATACAAAATCTGAGGATCGAGTAACTCATCCAGCAGCATCGGATACATCTGCAGTTTTTCGGCCACCAGAGCACTGGCCTCACATAATCGAAATAACTGCTGCAATGCCCCTGAATTTTCCAACAGCAACTGTAAATAAGCGCTACGGGACAAAATAGCTTCCAGTAATGCAAATAGTCGGGGAGCTAAAATATCCGACTGAGCATGAGCTGCGATCATCTGCAAAAAGACCGGCATCAACCGATCCAGCGTTTCCCGCCCCTTCGCGCCCACAATTCTGCGTTTTGAAACCTGTTCAAATGATATTAACTGCCGACAGAAATCTTCAGAAAAGACGCTGGACTCCAATAGTCCCATACCTTGGGTCAGATTCTGCCATAACAGTTGATAACTAACCTCTACTGGCGGCAAGCTATTGTCTTCATCCCCAATAACCGCATCAAACTGATCACTGACATTCTCCAACACCTGTTGAATTCGCAGCAAACAATCCTTCCAATCACTGTCACCCAGCACATAAGCCAATCGCTGCTGATTTAGCGTGTCCTGAGGGAGTTGCTGTGTCTGCCGATCTTTCAATTCCTGAAGAATATTTTCGACCTGTCTTAAAAACAAGTAATCACACTGTAACTGCTGGATTTGCTCAGAGTCTAACAAATGTTGTTCATCAAACACCGCCAATGCCGTAAGTAAAGACGTTTGTTGCAGCATCGGTAGTCGACCACCTCGGATCAGCTGTAACGCCTGTACAATAAACTCGATTTCCCGAATTCCACCTTGGCCCAATTTAATATTACCGGATAAATTTTTCCGCCGGACTTCGGCGCGGATCATCGCTTTCATCTGCCGAAGTGATTCAAGCACACTAAAGTCAATATAGCGACGATAGACAAAAGGAGTTAATAACGATTGAAGACGTTGAACATCTTCCGGATCAGCTTGAATGGGGCGCACTTTGACCATTGCATAGCGTTCCCAATCCCGGCCATGATTCTGATAGTAATCTTCAATCGCATTAAAGCTTACCGCCAATGGGCCCGACTCACCAAATGGACGTAAACGCATATCGACTCTGAACACAAAGCCATCGGCAGTCACCTGACTTAACAGCTGGATCAATTGCTGACCAAGTCGGATAAAATATTGCTGATTGGCTAGTGAGCGCCGGCCCCCTTGAGTTTCACCGTTGTCTCGATAACAAAAAATAAGATCAATATCGGAAGAAAAGTTAAGCTCCTGTCCACCTAGTTTGCCCATTGCCAGCACCGTCAGTGAAACGGGATTGCCCTGATGATCATAGGCAATGCCATAGGTCGGTCGCTCTTTCTCTGTCAGCCATGCCAGAGCACAACTAATCGCGGTGTCCGCTAACTGAGATACCCAGAACATAGATTGTCGGATATCTATTTTCTGCCCCAGCTCTAACCAGGCAATCTCCAGCATGATCCGATTACGACGTAACCGCAGCCACTGTTTTACTTGTGCATCATTCAGACCGGTTAAAGCCGTGTGCCAAGCCTCAGCATTCAATAAATTGGGTAAGGAAGTTTTGGAAGGGGTGAGCAGTTCCTCAAGCCACTGCGGATATTGCAGACTCTGCTCAAAAATAAAGTCACTCAGGGCCAGATTTAAGCCAATAAATGCTTTCTGCCCCTGATATTGCTCCAAAGCGGGATAAACCTGACAAAGTTGCTGCCACCGTTTCTCGGCTAACGGGATCAACTCATCCATGAAAAGACACCCCTTGTGTTGAGTGACAGCGACTACCCTTAACTTTTCGAATCAGTGTCAGATTCAACTCGGAATGCTTTCGCCATTTGATCCAGTTGCTGACCGTGTTTTTCAATGATCTGAGCCGTTTCGCTCAATTCATCCATCACGGTGACACTCCCTTGAATCAGCTCTTTCACCTGAACCAAGTTTTCACTCATTTGCTCAGAAACCGAACTCTGCTGTTCTGATGCACTCGCGATCTGGAAATTCATGTCGGCAATATGTTTCACCTGTTCCACAATCAGCGACAATCCCTCACCCGCTTCACTCGCCTGCATCACACTCTGTTCGGCATTTTCAACACTCTCACTCATCAGATGTGACGCTTCTTCAGCACTGGTCTGCAATTGTTCAATCATCTGCTGAATTTCAACCGTTGCCTGTTGAGTTCGCTGTGCCAAATTTCGGACCTCTTCAGCGACCACCGCAAAGCCACGACCGTGTTCACCAGCTCGGGCCGCTTCAATCGCCGCATTCAGGGCCAGCAAATTCGTCTGTTCAGAAATAGAATTGATCGTTTCAACAACACTACCAATTCTTTCAACTCGTTCTTTAACATGCCCAACAGCAGAAGATGACTGCTCAATATTCTGGGCCAACACAGAAATCGTTTTGATACTCCGTGAAACATTATCATTGCCTTTCACGGCGAGCTCATTCGCTTCATTGGTTGCAATAGAAGCCTGTTCCGCGTGTGTCGCAACTTCCTGAATCGTCGCTGCGACTTCACTCATCGCACTTGCCAATAATTCAATTTGTGCAAATTCTTCTTGGGTTGCATCTTTAGTTTCATCCATACACAACGCCATTTGCTCTGAAACGAACTGCAACTCATCGGTGGTGGTTCGCTGTTGAACGAACACTTTCACCAAATCCGCACGCGTATTATTGGCCGCTTGTTCAATCTGACCAAATTCATCCCGACTGTTCATCAGATTAGGCAACGTAAAGTCTTTATTGGCCATCAAATGCAACTGACTTTGCAGCAACTTAACCTGCTTCATCAATACTCGGCTCGCAGCCATCATCAGCACCAGAAAACAAAGTGCAATCACCAATGTCGCAATCACACTACGCAGCACATATCGACTGGTAATGCCATTCGTCAATGTTTTATTCTGAGTCAGGACCAATTTTGTATTGTCATCGATAGGCCAGGTTAATATTCGGATCCCCTGAGTCTCAAGAATTTGTTTTAACGCTGGGACCTGTGATGGATTCTCACCTGAAATAAGTTGTCCCTGTTGATCTAAAATCGCCAAATGATAACGAAGGTTCGAATGCGTTATGGTATTGAGGTAACCCTCATCCGATAAATGAGGTTGAACAAGAGAAGCGATCTGCTTGGCATCAGTCTGGAGCATTTGGATACTCGTGTTATCTAAATCTTGCTCCACCAGATATGCATCAAAAAAAAGTTTGCCCAACATCACAAATAAACTCATGACGATCAATAAGTAAATTTTATGTTTCAAACTGATTCGAGTAATAAAGAATTCCCACTGCGACAACATCGCTTGCTTCATCTGAGTAATCCTTGCAAAAGATGAGAGTTTCATTATGCCTGATATAGCATCAGATTCATATCGGCGAACAGGGGCAAAACTTGAATGATGATAGCTAAATCACGATATGAATCAAAATAATAGGCGTTATTTTTTATTGTCGCAGCATTCCAAACCGAATATTTTTTCTAAAAAAGTGTTTTATTTTTATACAGACGTTTCCGCTAATTTCATGCACAATAACGCCGTTATTGATTGAATGGTCGTTTCTATTCTTCCTATTTATAGCTGTGCCAATAATCCTGACGCAACAGCACCTCAATTCGGGTAAATTCCATCGCGTCGACAATTGATTCTTGTTTTCGCTGTAGCCATTTACGGATCTGTCGCGCATCATCATCGTCATCAGCCGTTTCAAGCATATCTGCGATAGGTTCCAACACTCGGAGATCTTCAATTCCACCTAAAATATCAAACCACAATAACCGAAAATCATCACGTTCCGGAGTCGGAAATAAATTGCCGAAACAATTGCCGACCATCAAATTACGGCGCAATAATCCAGCCAATCGCTCATATTGAGAAAATTCCAGTTTTTCACTTCCCAAATCCGATTCTTTTAGTTCAGACCAACTGTATTCCAAAGCACTCACCGCAAACTCTATCAGTGACAGCTCCTGTTTAGCCCGAGCCCGCTCGCCCTGATTCAACCAACTGACAATATCAACCACTAAACGATTATAACGAGGACTACTCAGCAACTGATGGATTTCAGATAAATCAGGAAGGCTTTGGCGACATTCTTCCAGATATCGAGTAATTGCTCTACGATTCGGTAACTTGCGAATAAACTCACCTTGTTGATCCAGTAATTTCTCAATACTTAGAACTTCATCCACCCAGCTCATCTGACGCGCTAACCAGAGCAGTTCATCATGCCACTCACAGTCAAACTCCAACACATCCTGATAAATTGTCAAAACCTGATGCATCAGCATCGCAGCCTGCTTAAGTTGTTTAACTGCGGTTAAATCATCAGTTTGATTAAATATCTGTTGGTGTGATTGCCAATGCTGCAACGCATATTCAAGACCATGCATAAACGCATCGCTAATTGAATCTGCGGTTGATAACGGTACAAACGTCAGCTCATGAGACTGTTCAGCAGGCAATTCATCAGCCAGAGCATAGCCCCGTTTGGCCTTACTGGTCGACACCAACTGAATCCCCTCTAACTGAGTCAACTGACGGGCCAATAAAAACAACTGCGCGACATCGCCTTTGACGAGCTCCAGTTCAATTTCTTGGATCGGCTCTTGTTTATCATCAGCCTGAAGTTGACCCGAATCCAGAGCCACTTCAATCAGTGTTTCGTTCTCTAAATCAATAAGCCAAGTAGTACGTAGAAAATCGGTGACAAAGATAGGTAAAAGCTGGGTTTCCAATTGCATTAAGTCGATATCATCAGGCCAATCGACATGTTCAAAACGCCCGAGTTCAGGATGATTTCCTTCAATGACCTGATTAAACTCCGGACGTTCATGCAAACCGCCAATGTTTCGACCCGCGGTTTTTAGGGTCTGAACATTTTGTTCGTCCCCCGTTCGAATCCGCAGCCCCATTTGCAAACGTCGTAAATGACGCTCTGTCGTATCAAAATAAACGCTGCGAAGATGACGAATTTCATGTTGCAGAATCGAAAATTCATCTAATATGTGCTGAAGCGCTCCAAGGCAGCCATCTGGCGCATAGAACTTCAGTTCTATTTCACTATTCATAGTTCAACAGTTGCTGAATTAACTTAAAAAAGACGCGAGCTGAGCAGCATATCATAAATTGCCATAAAAAGCGGCAATGAAGAATCTGCTTGCATGCTAAGTAGTTTACGTTAACATGCGCCGCGCGAGATTAATATCGTCTGATAGACGTTAGGATAAAACAATGCCCAATACGTTACTCGGCTTATTTGCCAAATCACCGATAAAACCGTTAGAAGAACATATCAGCAAAGTGCATGAGTGTTGTGAAAACTTGGTCCCATTTTTTGAAGCTGTCTTTGCAGACGACTGGGACAAAGCTGCTCACTACCGTGCCAATATCAATACGCTTGAAAAAGAAGCCGATAAACTCAAACGCAATATTCGACTGAATTTGCCAAGTGGCTTGTTCATGCCGGTACAGCGCTCTGATCTACTGGAATTACTGACCCATCAAGATCGTATTGCTAACAAAGCTAAAGATATCAGTGGTCGGGTCGTTGGTCGACAACTTTATATACCTAAAGAACTTCATGAGTTGTTTCTCCCCTATCTCAAACGTTGCCTTGACGCAACAGCCAAAGCAAGAGAAGCCATCAATGAGCTAGAAGATCTGCTGGAAACTGGATTCCGTGGACGTGAATTGGATCTGGTCACCAACATGATCGCTCAGCTTGACCAAATTGAAGATGATACCGATACCATGCAGATCGGGCTTCGCCAAGGCTTAAGAGCTCTGGAATCTCAAATCAACCCTGTCGATGTCATGTTTTTATATAACATGATTGAAAAAGTCGGGGAACTGGCCGATCAGGCGCTACGTGTTGGTGCCCGTCTGGAGTTGATGATTTTCCGAGCGTAGTATTCATAAACAGGTTTCTACATATGGAAGTAATAGCAAATTACGGCACGACCTTGGTGCTGGTAGCGGCTTTTTTTGGTTTTATTATGGCTTGGGGCATCGGTGCTAACGATGTTGCCAACGCAATGGGAACGTCCGTCGGCTCTGGTGTTCTAACCATTCGAAAAGCTGTTATCATCGCCATGATCTTCGAATTTACCGGCGCATATTTAGCCGGTGGTGAAGTGACCAATACCGTACGTAAAGGCATTATTGATCCGGCTTTATTTAGCCATGAACCCCACCTTCTAGTCTATGGCATGATTTCGGCCTTGCTAGCGGCTGGCTTCTGGCTACTTATTGCATCTTATCAGGGATGGCCCGTATCGACAACACACTCAATTATCGGTGCGATTATCGGTTTTGCCTGTGTATCCGTGGGTCCAGATTCCGTCGAATGGTCGCAAATATCAAGTATCGTCGGCAGCTGGATCATCACCCCGATTATCGCGGGGGTCATATCCTATCTGCTCTTTACCAGTGCCCAGCTCTTGATTTTTAATCATAGTAACCCGATTGTTGCCGCCAAACGTTATGTCCCCGGATACATGTTTTTAGCCGGATTAGTCCTCTCTTTGGTGACCATCAAGAAAGGACTCAGCCATGTTGGTCTGCATCTTGGCCCAGTAGAGGGGTATCTGCTCGCTATCTTAATCGGTCTGATTATTGCGGTCATTGGGCGGCTAGTCATTAACCGCCTGCATATTGATCCCCATGCCGATAAACAAATGCACTACACCAATGTGGAAAAAATCTTTGCTATTTTGATGGTGATGACCGCCTGTTGTATGGCATTTGCTCATGGTTCAAATGACGTGGCTAATGCGATCGGCCCATTGGCCGCCGTAGTCAGTGTCATCAGCCATCACGGGATCATTGAACCGAAAGCACAGTTGGCTTGGTGGATCTTACCCTTAGGTGGTTTAGGTATCGTGGCCGGGCTGGCGATTTTGGGTCACCACGTCATTGCCACGGTCGGGAAAGGCATTACGCACCTAACCCCCAGCCGTGGGTTTGCCGCTGAACTATCCGCCGCCTCAACCGTCGTCATTGCATCTGGTACTGGATTACCCATTTCGACGACACAAACTTTAGTCGGCGCTATCTTAGGTGTAGGAATGGCTCGAGGGATTGGCGCACTCAATTTAGGGATTATCCGGAAGATTGTCATCTCTTGGGTGATCACTCTACCCGCCGGTGCTATTTTTGCGATCATTTTCTATTACATTCTGAAAGCTTGTTTTTAATAGTATATATTTAGATAGTTGAGCCTGAAGAGGGAAAGCCTTACACTGATTCCCTCTTCAACTTGAACCAATTACGACGAAAACGAGACAGCTTGTGAAATACAAACTTCTGCTTTCGGTGCTTGCTCTCGGAGTGAGTGCCAGCACCTTTGCCGCACAGCGATATATCACGAATGACCTGTTTATTTACATGCACTCCGGTCCCGGAAACAATTATCGGATCGTCGGGACAGTAAACGCAGGCGAAGCGGTAAATGAATTAGAATATGACTCCGATAGCCAATTTGCCCATATTCATATTATTGATTCAGGAAAAGATGGCTGGATTGAAGCCGATAAACTCAGCAATACCGTCAGTCTGGATGCCCAGCTCAAACAAAATCAGACTCAGCTTCAACAGACCCAACAACAGCTCAAACAGTTGAAAGCTGAAACCCAACAAACGGAACAATCTAAATCTGAAACTATTGATCAGCTCCAGCAGCAGCTTAGTACTGAAAAACAACAGACAACCCAATTGCATCAACAGCTCAGCACCATTATGGCTGAAAACAAAAAGTTATCCTCACAACTCAGCAGCATTCAGGAAAACGTTCAGATGCAATGGCTGCTCAGGGGGGGAATGGTCGCCGGTGCAGGCCTAATTCTTGGTTTGATTATTCCATATCTTCCCAGACGTAAAAAACATAAAGAAGAAAGGTGGATGTAACGCCTTTCACCTAATTTATTAGCTAATTTTGAAGCAGATCGCATTTTATGGATCTGCTTTTTTTATTCGTCTATTTTTAGCGCTGACAAAACGAGAACAATTTGGCTATATCTATTCATAAAATAGCTAAGATTTAGTTTAAAAAATGACAGAATCGCTTAATAGAATTTACACAATCCATTGATTTATAATTATTTTTATAAAATTAAACATCATAATCTTTAAACCTCTCGAACAAAACATTAATAAATTCGCTATAGCGATAGACTAGATTGCCACCCCCGGCAATGTGTGAATTAGTTCAATCTTCGTACTTTCAGAGTCTTTATCATAACGGGCAAATGGTGGCTGAAAGCCAGCCAAACCTAATATATTAATAATCAAAGGTACCCTGTTATGTTTAATGGCAAAAGCTTAGTATCCATTGCAGCTGCTTTAGCTGGTCTGCTCTTTGGGCTCGATATCGGTATTATTGCAGGTGCGCTCCCATTCATTACCAGTGACTGGCAAATCACCACTCATCAACAAGAATGGGTAGTGAGCACCATGATGCTTGGGGCAACGTTGGGTTCGATTTCTAATGGATGGTTATCCTCTCGACTAGGACGAAAATTTAGCTTACTCGGTGGGGGATTACTCTTCGCTATTGGGACAATTGGATGTTCTCTGGCCGTCAATATTGACATGATGCTAGTCTTCCGTGTCATTCAAGGTTTCTCTATCGGGATTGCATCTTATGCAGCACCGCTATACCTCTCTGAAATGTCTGATAAAGAAGTTCGTGGAAAACGCATTGCGATGTATCAGGTTATGGTCAATGTCGGAATTGTGTTAGCGTTTTTGTCAGATACCGCCTTCAGTATTTCAGGAAACTGGCGTGCTATGTTTGCCGTATTGGTGATTCCAGCCGCGATTTTGATTATCTCTGTATGGATGATGCCTAAAAGTCCACGCTGGTTGGCCTCTAAAGGCCGAATGACCGAAGCGAAAAACATTCTTCTATCATTGCGGAGCGACGAAAAAGAAGCTAATCAAGAATTTACAGATATCGTTGCCAGTTTAAAAGTCAAAGAATCCGGTTTTTCACTGTTCAAAATTAACCGAAACTTCCGCCGCAGTGTGGCCCTTGGTGTCGTATTACAGTTTATGCAACAGTTCACCGGCATGAACATCCTCATGTACTATTCACCGACCATCTTCAAAATGGCAGGCTTTGATACTCACCTCGAACAGATGATCAGTACCGTATTTGTCGGGATGGCATTTGTGATCACCACTACGATTGTCGCTCGTTTTACTGATAGCTGGGGCCGCAAACCGGCACTCAAAGTCGGCTTCTTGATCATGGGCGTCGGCATGTTCTGTCTGGGAGGTTTGTTAGAACTGATTAAAGCCGGTCATACAGGTCCAATGTTCGGTTATTTAGCCGTACTAATGGCTGTCATCTGTATCATCGGTTACGCCATGAGTGCCGCCCCAATGGTCTGGGTACTTTGCTCAGAAATTCAACCTCTGAAAGGTCGTGATTTTGGGATTGCCTGCTCCACAACCATGAACTGGATATCCAACATGGTATTAGGTGCAACTTTCTTAAGTTTGCTCAACGGCATTGGAACCGGGAATACGTTCTGGTTATACGCCGCGTTTAACATCATCTTTATTCTCGTCACTATCGGTTTTGTTCCAGAAACTAAAGGTGTGGCGTTAGAACGTATTGAAGCGAATTTAATGAGTGGCGCTAAATTGCGGAATCTGGGAGAACATTCGCCCGAACAGGAACCGACCAAACAACCCGTTCATCAAAACTAATTCAATTTGACTTCCCCGTCTCCCTAAGTCACTACGGTGACTTAGGGCTTTTTATTCAAACGATCTATTTAATAGGTCAAAAAGCCTCACCGATCAACAAGAGCCCCTCTAATCCATAGCTTTTACTTCCAGTCCACCAGCGCGGGTTGCCGCACCAGTTGTCCACGATAGCGAAAAATCGTATCCGGATAACGGATCATCACGACCGTCAAGCCCGCATACTGATCGCCCTGATGCAATATTTGCTGATTGAGCTGAATATAAGAACGCTTTGGATCAGAGGAATAGACGTGGGCACTATAGATGAGCGGCGGTAACCCTGCCACTTGAGAAGCAGGCAACTCACTCAACAGTGGGGGTTGATCTTGACCAACCTCGGCCAATGAATGAGCTTGAGTAGTCTCTGACGATGTATCAGATAAAACTCCGGGCGCTACTTTTTCTGCAACGGGAAGCGGGGGTTGCGTCGATGTTGATGGCTTCACTATCGCCGCTTGAGCAGGCCTAGAAGGCTGAGTGTCAGGTGTCGGCTGCAAAGCCTTCACCTGAGCAATCAAATCAACCGATTGTACAGAGAGCTTAGGTAAAGGGTCCAGAACCGGCGCCTGAACAGTCGCTACCGGTGGCGAGATCACAATCGCGTCGGCCCAGTGCGATTTAGCCCAAAAGCCCCCGAAACCAGCTCCGGCTCCCAACACGCTAGTGACTAACGTGAGAGTGAGCACGGATGATAGCGAACAAGACGTCATGATAAAGGCTCCTGTAATGCGGGTTGCTCAGGATGCAAGATGCGCATCAACATCAACACGGTTTCATCACCGGCAATACCATCGGCATTTAACTGATACTGTTTTTGAAACGCCAAGACCTGCTGACGCAACCCATCATTATACACATGAGGGAAAGATGATGCTGCGTGCCCATTGACTAATGCTAAACGCTGAGCCAAAGCGGCCACCGCGTCGCCTTTTTCCCCCAGAGAAAAAGGGCCCTGATACTGCGGGAATGGCCGCCAGATCAACATATACTCGCCTTTCCAGTGGGCCAACAACCAATCTTGTGAAACCGTAAGCTGTTGTCCGGCCATCCAGAGCGTCAAGTGTTGCTGCATCGTCCTGAGCACCGCATAGTAGCGCTGATTCTGCCAATCCAACGGCACCACTACGGGATAGTTTTGCTTTCGCAGGCCAGCCAAATCACTTTCTCCTCGTAGGCACTGCAAACCAATCCCTTTGAGAAGGGCGCAAGATGCCTGCTCAACCGGGATCTGATATCCCCAGGCTCGAACTAATTGCTGGATAGCCCAAGGTTCTGGGCTGGGTTGAGTCTGTAAATTCTGCCACTGCTGCTGGATCTGTTGCTGTTGTTGTTGATAAGCGAGCAGTTGGCTGCGATCTTCAGGCCGATGACCCTGCTGCCAGCCCAGCCACCCACATCCCAGAATAATGAGCAGCGACACCGGATATAACCAACGCAGCGACTTTCCGGATGAAGAACGCCCCGCAGCTACCGAAACGGTACTAAGCTCCAACTCTTTCGCACTTTGTTCAACTAGCGCCGGACTTACAACCGATTGACCATTCATATAAGCAGCTAACAAGCTGCGATCACACACGAGGTTGATCAGTCGGGCGATCCCCCCGGTATAGCGATAAATACGGTTGATGGCTGCCGCCTGAAAAGGCTCACTCTGGCACTTCACGACTCCGAGTCGGTAATGAATGTAATCGGTCGTTTCCTGCAAGGTAAACGGCAGCAACTGATAGCGGGCCGTAATTCGCTGTGCCAGCTGGCGCAATTCACTCTGACGCAGCATCACGTTCAACTCGGGTTGCCCCACCAGCACAATCCGCAGCAGTTTCTGAGTATCGGTTTCCAAGTTCGTGAGCAGTCTCAATAACTCCAGCGATTCCCGGCTGAGTTGCTGCGCTTCATCAATGAGCAGCATGGCGCTGATCCCTTGCTGATGCTGCTGTCGTAAAAACTGACTGAGCCGATCCGTGAGTACTTTCATTCCAGCCTCGAGCGGATACTCGATCTGAAATCCATCACAGACCGATGCTAATAACTCCGTTCCTTCCAATTGTGGATTCAGCAGGCTTGTAACGCGCACCGTGTCATCTAAACGCCTGAGCAGCGTTCTGGCCATGGTTGTTTTCCCGGTGCCCACTTCCCCCGTTAGCAAGATGAAACCACCGGTATCATTCAACCCATAAAGAAGATGCTCCAGAGCTTCTCGATGGCGATCACTGATAAATAAAAAATCGGGATTCGGCGCTATCGAAAATGGGCTTCCCTGCATTTTAAAATAGTCGTGATACATAACGGATCCTTTCCGAGTTTATTTGATTCGGTAATCGCCACAACGAGACAGCTAAACTCTGTATAATACCGATCTGTCGAGTCAGAGGAGAGTATTTCGTGCAAATTTATCTAGTTGGAGGCGCCGTGCGGGACCAGTTGTTGGATCTGCCCGTTCATGATTGTGATTATGTCGTGGTTCATGCGACTCCGGAACAGATGATCCAGCAAGGATATACTCAAGTCGGAAAATCATTTCCAGTCTTCTTGCATCCTAAAACCGGGGAAGAATATGCTCTGGCCCGTACAGAACGTAAAACCGGTACCGGATATACCGGGTTTGAATGCCAGTTTGGACCCGAAGTCAGCTTAGAAACCGATCTTCAAAGGCGGGATCTCACAATTAATGCAATGGCCCAAGCCAGCGATGGGACCATTATTGATCCATTTGGCGGCCAGTTCGATCTTGAACATCGCTTACTCCGTCATGTCAGTCACGCCTTTGAAGAAGATCCGCTGCGAGTCTTACGAGTAGCTCGTTTTGCCGCCCGCTTTGCCCATTTGGGATTTACCATCGCGGATGAAACATTGCAGCTGATGGCCCAAATGGCCACGAGTGGGGAACTAGACAGCCTCACGCCGGAACGGATCTACAAAGAGCTAGAAAAAGCGTTGCAAAGCCCATCCCCCCAAGTTTTTATTGAGGTTTTAAGACAAGTCGGAGCACTTACGATCATTTTTCCAGAAATTCAAAATCTGTTTGGAGTCCCGGCCCCCGCTCACTGGCATCCTGAAATTGACAGTGGAATACATACCCTACTCACCCTCAGTCAGGCTACGCAGCTTAGTGATCGGGTCGAAGTGCGCTTTGCCGCACTCTGTCACGATTTAGGCAAAGCGCTCACCCCCCGTGAAAACTGGCCCAGTCACAAAGGCCATGATTTACGAGGTGTGCCGCTGGTTGAACAACTTTGTGACCGGCTTAAAGTTCCAAATCATTGCCGGGAGCTGGCCGTGCTTTGTTGCCGTTGGCACATTCAAATCCACAAGCAGGGCGAACTGGAACCCACCCAAATTCTGGATATTTTGGACGGCTGTGATGCCTGGCGTAAACCGCAGCGCTTCGAAGCGATCCTACAGGTTTGCCATGCAGATATTCGGGGGCGCAGGGGTCACGAACAGGACACCTATCCACAAGCAGGACTGATGCAACATTATTTGCAAACACTCAGTCAAATCCCCATTCAACCGATTGTCGCCGCAGGGTTTAAAGGCGTACAAATCAGAGAACAATTACGAGCACAACGGCTGCTCCAACTGGAACACATTCATGCATCCGGGGATGATGCTCGCCAATAAGCCTGACGAACAAAGATGATGAAAACAAAACATATATATTTTTTAACCTAAAATAAGATAATTTAGATTATTTTTTTATATCACTACAAAAACGATTGTTTATCACTCAATCTAGCGTAGATTCGCGCCACTTTTTGGGGAGAAACGGCACAGTGACAAAAACAATCGTAGGATGGCGTGAATGGATAACGCTGCCAGAACTGGATCATCAGATAAAAGCCAAAGTCGATACCGGCGCTAAAACGTCCTGCCTACATGCTTTTTTTGTGGAACCTTTTATTCATGAACAACAAACATGGGTGAAGGTGGGTATTCATCCCAACCAACATAATGATGAAGAATTTTATTTTGAAGCTCCGGTACTCGATCAGCGCATCGTCAGCGACTCCGGAGGACATCGGGAAAATCGCTACGTCATTCAAATGCAAGCCCAATTAGGCAATAAACAATGGCCGATAGAACTCACGCTGACCAATCGGGATCAAATGCGTTTTCGGATGCTTCTCGGCCGCGAAGCGCTCAATGGTCATTTTATCGTGGATCCTGAAGCTTCTTATTTACAAGGCAACCCCTTATGAAAATTGCGATATTATCCCGCAACCCTAATCTCTATTCGACTCGCCGCTTAGTTGAAGCGGCTGTGGCCCACGGTCATGAAGCTGATGTCATCGATGTTCTCAAATGCTATATGAACATAAACACGGTCGATCCATCTATCCATATGAAAGGGGTCGAACTGCCTGATTATGATGCCGTTATTCCTCGTATCGGGGCATCGGTTACTTTTTATGGAACGGCGGTACTGCGTCAGTTTGAGATGATGGGCGTTTACCCACTCAACGAATCGGTAGCCATTACCCGTTCCCGGGATAAACTGCGCTCGCTCCAGTTACTGTCTCGTAAAGGGATTGGTCTGCCCATTACGGGATTTGCTAACAAACCGGCCGATATTCCGGACTTGTTGACCATGATTGGCGGTGCTCCCTGCGTGATTAAACTTCTGGAAGGAACCCAGGGGATCGGGGTTGTTTTAGCTGAAACGCGAAAAGCAGCTGAAAGCGTTATCGAAGCCTTCATGGGGCTGAAAGCCAACATCATGGTTCAGGAATATATTAAAGAAGCGGGAGGCGCCGACATTCGCTGTCTGGTCATCGGAGATCGCGTTATTGCTGCGATGAAACGTCAAGCCAAAGCGGGAGAATTTCGCTCTAATCTTCATCGAGGCGGTACGGCAACACTGGTCAAGCTTACCCCTCAGGAACGACAAACCGCCGTTCAGGCAGCCAAAACCATGGGACTGAATATTGCCGGGGTTGATATTTTGCGTTCCAATCGAGGTCCTGTCGTCATGGAAGTAAACTCTTCCCCGGGCTTAGAAGGTATCGAAAACGCCACCGGCATCGATATTGCCGGGAAAATAATCCAGTTTATCGAAAAAAATGGTAAACCGAATAAGACTCGAACCAAAGGAGTGGGTTAATGCGTCAAACCCTGCCTTTTATTCTGAATGGACAAGCTATTTCACCCGGCCAGCAAGGCCGGGTTTTTCTCCCAATTACCCGTCTTTACAATAATACCCCGCTCGATCTAGAAGTCATTATCGAACATGGCCGTTATACGGGTCCAACCCTATTAGTCACCGCCGCCATTCATGGAGATGAACTCAATGGAGTCGAAATCTGCCGACGATTACTCCAGCGCCAGTTAGCTGCTAAGCTGCATGGTACGTTGCTGATTGTTCCAGTCGTCAATCAACTAGGATTTATTCAGCAGAGTCGTTATCTACCGGATCGACGCGATCTCAACCGTTGTTTTCCCGGTTCGGCCCGCGGAGCACTAGGCAGCCGCATGGCCGCTCAAATCCGAGAACGGCTACTCAGCCAAGCTGACTATGCGATCGATTTGCATACGGGTGCCATCCATCGTAGTAACTTACCACAAATTCGAGTTGATATAGATGACCCAGAGGGAATGCGCTTAGCTCAGTTATTTAATCCACCACTGATCCTGAATGCGCCCCTACGCGAAGGATCGTTTCGAGCTTCATCCGTCCACTCAGATACACCGATGATCGTTTATGAAGCAGGGGAAGCTCTGCGCTTTGATCCCAAAAGTATCCGAACCGGAGAACGGGGCATTCGTCAGGTAATGGTGGGATTAAATATGCTTCCGAAACGTTCGCATCGAAGCCCCAAAGTCAAACCGGTGATCGCCACCCGCTCCAGTTGGCTCCGCAGTGAATCCGATGGATTATTACTCAATCATGCGGCTTTAGGACAATATCTGAGTCAGGGGGAAACGGTAGCGACTATTGCCTCCCCATTTGTACAAGGACAAGTGCAGCAACTCAAAGCCAAATTTGATGGCATTGTCATTGGGCTGAATCATTTACCCGTTGTCAATGAAGGGGATGCGATTTTACATATTGCGGAACTGAACGGCGATCCAGAAACCCAATCCAGAGCGGCATCCATTCAAGCCGATTTTGATGATCCCAACGAGTACTTTCCTCCCATTGGAGATAATTCGATTACCTAAGCATGACCGTTCTTGATGAAAATAGAGGCTACTAAATTATTTTAAATGAAAAACAACATTATTTGATGGCTCTATCAATAGAGCCATCCGATCATTATTAGATACGCGGTTCACCCAACCCCAGCGCCTGTTTAATCCACCGTTGTTTCAGCATGGGAAGCTGATTGCTCAGCTCCATCCCTAATCCACGCAGCAATTTTTTCGCCGGATGTTGTCCACTGAACAAGCGTTTGAAAAATTCCATCGCGCCAATCATCAGTGTGGCATCTCCCTTTCGCTGCCGTTCCCAATCCCGCAGGTGCGGATGAAGTCCTAAATCCTTACCTTGTTCATGTAAACGTCGCAAGGTTGTCGCCAAATCCCGGGCATCGGTTAACCCTAAATTAACGCCCTGCCCCGCCAACGGATGAATCGTATGCGCAGCATCACCAATCAACACAAATCGATCTCCGGCCATATCCCGGGCATAACGCATCCGCAGAGGAAATACGCCTAATTCCCCCACCCGTTCACATAACCCCAACTGCTGATCAAAGGCCATCGCCAGCTCTCGATTAAACTGCTCAACAGAAAAAGCCTGTAGTTGTTCCGCCCGCGCCAGAGGAACGGACCAAACGATAGAGCAACAGTGCGGATCGGGTAAAGGCAGGAATGCCAAAGGCCCTTGGGGTGTAAAAATCTGACGGGCACAATTCTGATGCGGTAACTGAGTTCGGATCGTAGCCACCAGTGCATGATGTTGATAATCCCAGAATGTTAGAGGCACATGACACTGCTCTCTCAACCAAGAATTTGCGCCATCCGCACCGACGATCAATTGCGCAGACACCATTCCGGCCTGTTCAAAGCGTAACCACGCTTCTCGCTGGCCTCGTTCAATTTGTAAACAGTTTTCAGAGAGAATGGTCACGTTAGATTGAGATTGGATTAACTGCCACAAACTATCACGGATCACGTCGTTTTCAATGATATGTCCCAGTTCATGAGTCATCACACTCTGACAATCAAAATCAATTTTCGCAAAACTATCTTTTTCCCAGACATGCATGGTTTGATAAGATTGCAGTCGCTGCGAAAGGATCCCGGACCAAGCGCCTAGTGCATCCAAAAAATGCTGACTGGAGGCACTGATAGCACTGACTCGCAAGCTAAAATCGCGCTCAGCATCCAGCGGTGCCGGAAGATGGGGGTCCACAACGGCAATTTGCAATGATGTATCCGCCAGCGCCAGCGCTAGAGATAATCCGACCATTCCCCCACCCAAAATAACTAAATCAAATGATTGCATGTTTTCTCACCGTAATCTTAGGGTCTGTTGAGCAGCGTTGATTGATAGCGGCGACGATGAATATAAAAGCCAAAACCAGCCTTGATCACGCCTCATATGTCTTAAAGTAGAAACCTATTCCGATACATTACATCTCAAAACAGTGATTCATGTTCGACAAACCCCAAAGTTTGCTGAACTAATTTATTCTTCAAAAAAGAACAGTGTTGCATCATCACTAATCCCATATTGCGAGCAATCACACTGATTTTATCCCGACTAGAAAAACCAAACGCTAGTGCACTGGTTAATCCAACCGTATGGGTAATATCCGATTGGCGCAACTGCCGATACCGTAACAAATGCACCATCGCCCCGGGATCTGACTGAAGGCAAACCTGTTCAGCTAACAGGGCTGCATCTCGAATGCCCAAATTAAATCCCTGTCCAGCAATGGGATGCAGGCTATGTGCTGCATTCCCAATCACGGCACAGCGATGTGCGATTAACTGCTGCCGTTGCGTGAGAATAAGCGGATATCCTTCGCGTTTACCAACGCGTTGAAATTCACCGACTCGATATCCAAAGGCTTGTTGCAACCCTTTTAAAAACTGTGACTCGCTGGCGGTTAGCCAGTATTGCTGTTGCGCTCTGGGAACACACCAAACCAGTGACCAACGCCCTTCGGTCATCGGTAACAAGGCCACTGGACCATGTTCGGTAAAACGTTCAAAAGCTCGCTGCTGATGAAGATCCGCAGAAACAACATTCGCAATAATAGCACTTTGCCCATAATCCAGTTGCTGACTATCGATGTGTAACTCGGAAGCCACGGCTGAACGACCACCATCCGCCCCGACCAGCAATCGGGCCGTCAATTGCCGGCCATCATCCAATATCACCTGCTGCGCCTCTTGGGTCGTTACGATTTGCGCCAGCCGACAAGGACAAAATACTGAAATATTAGGATAAACCGCTAATTGCTGATACAGCTCACGTCCGGCATGCATCAGTTCAATCACCGCCCCCAATGCTGAACGCTGGTAATCTTTCGCCTGAATAGTCACCTGACCGAGATGCCCCCGATCAGAGACATGGATCTGAGAAATAGGTTCAGCATACGCCGCTAACCGGGGCCATAGCCGATTCCGACGATAGATATCGATACTTCCAGCCGCCAATGCAATAGCTCGCCCATCAAACCCTGGATGATCACCATAATTTAATGCGCTAGCTTCGATAATCGCAATGCGAAGTGGTTTTTCTCCCCGAGATATTGCCTGCTGAGAAACCAGCAGAGCAAAGGTAATGCCGGCCATTCCGCCGCCATTTACAATAATATCGAAATCGGTTGTAAGCATTATTCTTCTAACTTATCAGGTAAAAAAGACCTATGGATATTCACCCGCAACATCATGCTCGAAAGAGCATTTAAACCCGCGATTCTCAGCGCAGGGCCACAGACCCAACCAGCCCTTCCCGATGAATCACTTCGTCCTTAATGTAAGGTTCGGGCATCGTCACCAGAATGACGCAATGCATAGTGATTAAAACAAGCCATACATCCAACCCGGATATATTCATAAATCTCAAAATAAGCCTGCTCATTATTTTCATCTTCATTATCAAAAACTAATGATAAATGAGCAATCTGATTGAAATCATTGACGACTTCTTGAATATCTTCAGGGGCTTTATTCAATTCCTGACAGATCAGGGCAAAACCGACTAAAAAATTCTGAACCCACTGTGCCATCGCTTCGGCCCGTTCATCGAGGGGATCATTATCACTTGGCAACAATGGATAAAAATTAAAATACTCTCCACGAAATAATCGCTCACTATCTTGGATAAGCTGCTCCATATTCCGTAAAAGGGCGCGGGGTAATGCTAAACCATCATTAAATAGTTCATTTAAATGTACCTGCCAACTGGCATCATTGACGGGTAATCCCCCAGCTAATAAGCCACAAAGTAAGCCATGCACCTCTGCGGGTGTCGCCATGACATCATGTTTTGTCAGTAATTCGCCCAATGAGGCGTAATCTGGATATGTCGTCTCTTTCACGGTTTCAACCTTCATGGTATATTCAAAGGCGATCCTATCACCGCCAGCTCCCAAGCTCTAGGGGCTGATGATCTTCATTGACTATTTTTGCCGACCAGCACCAAAATCTATCGTGCTGACCTCGTTAGTTCAGTCCCTCGTTTTTCCATTAACAATGGCTACAACTTTCGTAAAAATAATGAGGAACACGGTATAATAAAAAAGCAAAAACACGTTAAGCTTATAGGTACACTTGCAACTGAGGCCCGTGAGCTATATAGTCTGCGCAATCAGACCTTGGACGGACGGTCACGATGAGTAAAGCTATCGATATCTTATTATTGGGAAAAAGCTATCGTGTTTCTTGTCCTGAGGGGCAGGAACAATCCCTTCATCAGGCAGCTGGAGAATTAGCCGCACGTCTGGATGAAGCACGGCAGAAAATCACTGCCAATAATGAACATTTAGCGATGATGGTTGCCCTGAATCTGGCTTATGAACTTTTGTCAGAAAAACAGAAGAATCAGGAGTATACCGAGAGTATGGATACCCGGATCAAATCGCTTCAAGAAACAATTGAACACGCTTTATTGGAAAATTCTTCAATAAATCGTTAAACTTTATATGCCTGGGGTGAGCGCCAGTTAGTTTTTCCTCTGCCGATACTACAATTTAAGGGTCGCTTTTTGTGGCTATTGAGCATGCTCAGCTAGACTGAGAAGCCTACGGTTGATGAATTGGGACCCGCCTTGAACTTTTCGGTTCAAGGGATAAACGAAACAGCGCCACCTTGGGTATCCTTTTCCGATACCTCCCCCTACACTATCGTCGATCTGTTGGACCTACAGATAATTTACTCTCGTTGTTTGACGATTTTGTGAATATCATTTTAGTTCTCAGGTCGGTTTACAGGGAAATCTCATTTTTTTAAGATAAAACATGCTATTTATCCCAAAATCCTGATGGAGGCTTATTCTGTTACCTAAAACTTATTGGCTCATCGCCATGAGCTTGCTGATTTCAGCCCATGCCATTGCATTTGAAATCAATGATTCAGATTTGAAGAAAAAGGGCTATGCAGGAGAAGCCGAAGCAGGGGTCAATATCACTACAGGGAATTCTCATACTTCTTCAGGTCATGGTCGGTTAGCCGTCGACTTTTTTTTCGGACACTGGCGACACAATACGGATTTTGAGGCTAACTATGCCAAAGATTCAGGCGAAGTCAGTGCCGAGCGCTATTATGCCAGTTACAAAGCCAATAGGGATTGGAACCAAACGACATACACCTATGGGCTCGTTACTTATGAAAATGACCGTTTTAACGGGCTTTATAATACCGTGACCACCTCACTCGGCTATGGTCGCCGACTCTTTCATACCAATACTCAGTATCTAGACACTGAAGTAGGTCCTGGGTGGCGTTACAACGAGTCGGATGATAATTCAAATGAGGGGATTTTCCGTGTGGCTTTTGACTACGATTGGAAAATTAGCAGTAATGCCTCTTTTCACCAGACCTTTTCTAGTGAAATAGGTTCCAACAATACAATGTCACGTGCTGAAAGTTCTATTACCAGCAACATCTGGGGACCTCTGGCGTTAAAAGCCAGCATCACCCTCACGCATCAAACCAGCCCGGCTCAGGACAGCGAAGACTCGCCACCGGAACACCTGGATACGGTATCCGCCATCACCTTACTTTATAATTTTTAACGGGCCATGAGAGATCCGAATATGACATATCTCTCATCCATTGCCGTACCAGACAAAGTACGCCTCAGACCCCATAATTGGATGAAGACCACACTATGACACTCTCCGAACCACGTCAGCTCATCAGACAACAGATCCGGCAGCGCCGCCGACAACTCTCAGTGACGGAACAGGAGCTGGCGGGCCATGCCGTAAAAAATCGGCTCCAATCCTTGCTCGAACAGTCGACTATCCAACGTGTTGCTCTTTATCTGAGCGTCGATGGCGAGCTTTCCACTCGACCATTAATCGAATTGTGTTGGGCGCTTGCTGTAGACGTCTATTTACCGGTATTGCATCCCTTTAGTCAGGGGCATCTATTATTTCTAAAATATACTCCCCAAACTCAGTTGATCGAAAACCGTTTTAAAATTCAAGAACCTAAACTCAATTGTTTAGATGTGCTACCTCCGGCACAACTCAATATCTTATTCACCCCACTGGTCGCCTTTGATGCTTCAGGAAACCGATTGGGGATGGGCGGTGGGTTTTATGATCGAACCTTTGCCACACTCCCGGAGCAAATCCAACGAATAGGGTTAGCACACGATCTGCAATACTATCCTCAGCTTCCGATTGCCGAATGGGATCAACCCTTAGATCAAATCATAACCCCCAGTAAAAGCTGGGATTGGTCCACGCCCTTGGAGTATAATTCCGGCAACAATTAATCATGACGAAATAAATCCCCCTATGACACAAGATGAAATGAAAAAGGCCGTAGGCCAGGCTGCACTAGAATTTGTGAAACCCAATACGATTGTCGGTGTAGGTACCGGTTCAACCGTCAACTTTTTTATCGAAGCGTTAGGTTCAATGGCTCATCAAATTGATGGAGCCGTGGCCAGCTCAGTTCAATCTGCAGAACGATTACGAGCCCTAGGCATTGATGTCGTTGATCTAAACAGTGTCAATGAATTGGATGTTTACATTGATGGTGCTGATGAAATTACGCCCCATAACGCCATGATTAAAGGGGGCGGAGCTGCGCTCACCCGAGAAAAAATTGTCGCGGCTGTGGCCAAAAAATTTGTCTGTATTGTCGATAAAAGCAAGCAGGTCGATGTATTAGGTCGTTTTCCACTGCCGGTTGAAGTCATCCCGATGGCTCGGAGTTATGTGGCCCGAGAATTGGTCAAACTCGGAGGAGTACCAGAATATCGTCAAGGCGTCGTCACCGATAACGGCAATGTGATTTTAGACGTCTATCATCTAGATATTCTTAATCCCGTTGAAATGGAAAAAACCATCAATAATATCGCTGGTGTTGTGACCAATGGCATATTTGCACTCCGCGGTGCCGATCATGTCATCATTGGTACGCCCGATGGCATCATTAAGCGCTAATGGATGTCACTCCTCGGGAGTGACTTTTTTTTATCTAAAAATTATAGATAATCTGGAATAATGGTCGATTATTAGCGTTAATATTGTTTAAATCCGATGGGTTTACTGCATATTACCAAATAATTATCTAAGTCTGGGGTGGATGATGAAAAAACGGCAATTCCACCATCCCAACTTTTCTGCTAGTTTAATTTGCAGACTGCACGATGCACTATATAAGGGAGTAAACCAGTACCATGTCAAAATTTTCACTCGATAAAGATAAAATTAAAATCCTGTTATTGGAAGGACTGCATCCAAGTTCGCTGGAATCCTTCCATGCAGCTGGATATACCAATATCGAGCAATTAAAAACATCGCTTCCTGAAGACGAATTGATCGAAAAGATCAAAGACGTTCACTTTATCGGTATTCGTTCCCGAACACATCTGACTAAAGAAGTGTTGATCCATGCAGAAAAATTAGTAGCGATCGGCTGTTTTTGTATCGGCACCAATCAGGTCGATTTACCTGCGGCACGGGAACTGGGGATTCCAGTATTTAATGCCCCATTTTCCAATACCCGCAGCGTGGCTGAATTGGTAATCGCTGAAATAATTCTATTACTTCGCGGTATTCCAGCCCGTAATGCCAAAGCACATCGCGGTGAATGGCAAAAATCAGCTGTCAGTTCCTATGAAGCCCGAGGGAAAACGTTGGGGATCATCGGCTATGGTCATATCGGAACTCAGTTGGGGATCCTCGCAGAAACCGTGGGGATGAATGTTATCTATTATGATATTGAACCGAAGCTATCCATCGGTAATGCCCGACAGATTGCATCCTTAGGTGAATTACTCGGCACCAGTGATGTTGTCAGTCTGCACGTTCCGGAAACACCACAGACTAAAAATATGTTCACCGCCACAGAAATGGAACAGATGAAACCCGGAGCGATGCTCATCAATGCTTCTCGGGGAACTGTGGTTGATATTGATGCGCTGGCCGAATACCTGAAAGCAGAAAAAATTGCCGGTGCTGCTATCGATGTTTATCCAACCGAACCCAAATCAAATAAAGAAACATTTGAATCTCCACTGCGTGAGTTCGACAATGTTCTGTTAACCCCACACATTGGGGGGAGCACTCAAGAAGCTCAGGAAAATATTGGAACTGAAGTCGCTTCTAAACTAGTGAAATACTCCGATAATGGTTCGACACTGTCTGCGGTCAACTTCCCTGAAGTTTCCTTGCCAGCCAATACTGACGGAGCGAGCCGCCTGCTGCACATTCATCATAACCAACCTGGGATTATTACTCAGATTAACCGCATTTTTGCAGATGATGAATTTAACATTGCCGCTCAGTACCTACAAACCGAAGGCAATATCGGCTATGTGGTCATCGATGTACAAACCACTCACAGTCATGAAGCACTGGATAAACTAAAAGCCATTGAAGGCACGATTCGTGCCCGAGTTCTCTATTAATCTTAATACGATACGGTAGCAACTCAATCTAAAAGGCCCATCATCGATGGGCTTTTTTATTTCAGTTCAAATTTCATCAATACCGAATCATCAATCGTTAAGTCCTGACGCTGATAATTCGCAGCAGCCATCGGGGTGTTTAACTTCATTGAACGCAGCAATACCGGTGGATGGCTCACATAACCCCCTTGATATTCCACAGATGTGACATCCACAACTTTTTTTCCCAAAGCAGATGCAAACTGGGTGGCTAATTCCTGACCATTATGTACGGCCTGGATCCGAACTTTTTGGCCCCAGGATTCCCATTGACTATTCTGATAACGAATGTCCGCAATCGCATCGGCTCCCTGATGCAGAGCCATATCCAAAATAGCACTCAAGTGAGCCAAATCTTTTAATTTCAACTGCATGGCTCGACTCGCCTGATAACCAGCCAACTGCCTGTCTGCCGATGGCCTTTCGGTATGGTAAAAAGGATGTATACGCAGTTCATCATTAGTCATTGCGTCATCTTTTAACCATTTAGAAAGCCCCTGACGAATACGGGTAATTTTATCATCAACTTGTTGTTTCGCTTGATTAGCTGTTGGTTGTTCAGCGACAACCTGCAATGTAATCAATGCCTGATCCGGTGGAATTTTCATCGATGCATGACCCGTTACGGTTAACTGGGTCGCCCACACGGGATTAGAGATACAAGTAAAAATGGCCACCAGCATCACGGCTTTTACATTATGACGGATGAACATATTAACTCCTCAAGCAACCAATAAATTAACGGACTGACAGTGGCTCAACACCGCTATCATCGATGAAGCCAGCCCCTTATATTATTTTAGATACAAAAAAACCTGCATCAAAGCCTGTCTCTTGATCACAAGTCCTGTTCAAGAGACAAAGCGAGTTCATAGCCTTCAAGGATGGCTTGTAGTTTGA